>JAHZLQ010000037.1 GCA_022599775.1 Gammaproteobacteria bacterium | reverse complement strand
TGCCCGACAAGCCGACTTTCGCCCCGCTCGACGAATCCTGCCCAGATCAGCGCGGTCAAAAAATAACCACACCAGAACGCAGCAGGTGGCCTGCGTTTTCAAGTCCGACAGGCTGCTAGGGCGGTATCGGACCCGGCGGTGGCGACCCGAACCGGACGCCGCGCTCCAACATCACTCAATTCACGTCACAAGGAGGTGCGAGATGGCCGAATCCGATGACGCCCTGATTCGCACGCTTTATTCGCTCGCAACACTGCACGAAAGCACCGAAGTCCGTGAGCTGCTGCTACGGGCGTTCAGGACACACCATGGCGCCCCTGTCGCCGCCTGGCTGACGCAGGGGCAGACCGGTGTATCAGGCGAATTCACGGTGGAGCCCGACGAAGGTTCATTGACACCACTGCATCTGATCGGCGGCGCCAGCGAAGCGGCCAGCCTGCCGCGCGTGTCTGGCCTGATGCACCCCCTGATCGTGACCTATCGTCATCCTGTCGGACATCTGACCAGCATCATCGCGCTCTGGTTCGCCGGCCCCTCGTCGCCGGACGACATCGGCCGGGTCGAACGCGGCGTGAGCCACTTGGTCGCTGCCGATTCGCTGGGACAGCAACTCTATGTGCAGCGCGACGAATGGCTGATGTCGCTGGGCCGCACCAATCGCGGCTCCACCGCGCTGATCGACGCCAGCGGCGTCGTGCATACGGCGAGCCCGCAATTTCGTTCGCTGGTGGCCCAGGTCTACGGCGACCCGGATTTCGATCGCCTGCCGATTCCCTTGCCCGGCGACATCGAGCGCAACACCCGCTTCGGTGACCGTGAGCTGCGCTTTCGGCTTGAGCCGCATGGCCAGTTGTTCACGCTGTACGCGCGCCGCGCTCTGCCGCTGGACGATCTGTCCCCGCGCGAGCAGGAGATCGCCCGCGCTCTGGGCGAGGGCAAGACCTTCAAATCGGTTGCACGCGACAAGGGTATTGCCGTCAGTACGGTGGCCAATCATGCCTCGCGGATTTATCGCAAGCTCGGCATCTACCGGCGCGAGGATCTGGTCGAGATCGTGCGCGCGCCTCGGGGCGCCACGCCTTCATCCCCGTAGCGCCGCGACGCCGGAGTCCTTCGAATCGTTACGGTCGACAGCGCATCGCTGCCTTGTCGTCGGTGCTAATCTCCTGCGCGGAAATCGACGATGGAGAGAGCACCGAGGATGGACACGCAGCCGACGCCGACAGTCGCGCCAGTCGAAGTGCTGGACCATGGAATTCTGTGCATTGACACCCTCCAGGAGCGGCGCCGGCTGGCCTGCTGCTATCTGATCGAGCGCGACGGCGAATACGCCTTCGTCGAAGCGGGTACCTCGCATGGTGTGCCGCGCCTGCTGGCGCTGTTGGAGGCGCGCGGCATCGCCCCGGAGCGGGTGCGTTACGTACTGCCCACCCATGTGCACCTGGACCACGCCGGCGGTGCCGGCGTGCTGATGCGCGCCCTGCCCGAAGCGATGATGGTGGTGCACCCGCGGGGTGCGCGGCACATGATCGATCCTTCGAAACTGATCGCCGGCGCTGAAGCCGTCTACGGCGCCGAAGCGCTGATGCGCATGTACGGAGAGATCGCGCCGGTCGACGAAACGCGCGTGATCCAGGCGCGGGATGGCCTGCGCTTGAGCCTTGGGGGTGGCGAGCTCGAATTCATCGACACGCCGGGGCACGCCCGGCACCACTACAGCATTTGGGACACCGTCAGCGAGGGCTTCTTCACCGGCGATACCTTCGGCCTGTCGTATCGAGACTTCGACGGACCCGGCGGGCCGTTTCTGATGCCGACCACCACCCCGGTGCAGTTCGATGCACAGGCCTGGCTACAGACCATCGACCGCTATTTGAGCTACCGACCGAAGCGCATGTATCTCACGCATTACAGCGCGATTGAAGATGTGGCGACGCGTGCAGCGGAACTGCGCGCCGGCATCGGGCGCTACGTGCAGATCGCGCGGTCGCTGGCGGACGCACCGGAGCGGCATTCCAGATTGCGCGAGGCGCTGCTCGACGATGCCTTGTCCGCGCTGCATCGTCTCGACGCCCCGGTCAGCGACGCACGGGCGCGCGAGCTGCTCGAGTTCGATATCGAACTCAATGCCCAGGGGCTTGGCGTCTGGCTCGATCAGGCTGCATGAGACTGGCCGTATTGAGCCTGCTCACGCTGTCGCTGAGCGCCTGCAGTAGCCTCGGCTACTACGCCCAACTGTTGGACGGGCAGGTGGCGGTGTTGCGCGCGCGCGCGCCGATCGATGCGCTGATTTCCGATGCCGACACCGATCCGGCCCTGCGCGTGCGTCTGGAGACCGTGAAGGCCGCGGTTTCCTTCGCCGCGGAGGCGCTGGCCTTGCCGAATCACGGCAGCTATCAGCAGTACGCCGATCTCGGGCGGCCTTATGTACTGTGGAACGTCTTCGCCACACCGGAGTTCGATCTGGCGCCGATCGAATGGTGCTATCCGCTGGCCGGTTGCTTCTCCTATCGCGGGCACTACGACCTGGAGGGCGCCCGGGCAGAAGCGCAGCGCCAGCGCGAACTCGGAAACGACGTCTACATCGGCGGAGTGCCGGCCTATTCGACCTTGGGCTGGTTCAATGACCCGGTGCTCAACACGATGTTGCGCTGGAACGATCAGGAGTTGGTCGGCACCCTGTTTCACGAACTCGCGCACCAGCGCGTCTTCGTCAAGAGCGATACCGCTTTCAACGAATCCTTCGCCAGCTTCGTACAGGAGGAGGGTTTGCGGCGCTGGCTGCAAGCACGCGGAGAGACGCCGCTCGATGTGACCGAGCCGCGTCGTCGCAATCAGGACTTCGTGGCGCTGGTACAGGCGACACGCGAGCGTTTGCAGGCGCTCTACCAGTCCAGCCGGACGCCGACCGCAATGCGCGCCGCCAAGCGACAGGTATTCGAGCAGATGCGCGAGTCCTACCAAGCGCTGCGGGACGGGCCGTGGCGCGGCTATGCCGGCTACGATCAATGGTTCGAGCAGGATCTCGACAACGCGGCCTTACTGCCGGTCGGGCTCTACAACACCTGGACGCCGGCGTTCGGACAGCTCTTCGCACAGGCGCGGGGCCATTGGCCACAGTTCTATGACGCCGTGGAACGGCTCGGCGAAAGGAGCGCGGATGAGCGCAAGCGCATGCTCGATGCCTTGCTCGAACAGGCGCAGGGCGATTGAGATGCGCTCTGCTCGAACGCGTGTAGCGCTACTGCCACTGATCCTGCTGTGCTGTGCGTGGACCGCGAATCGCGCCGGGGACAGCCGCAGCGACGCGATGCGCTTCATCCTTGAAAAGCTCAACGTCCGCGCGGGCGACTCCTGGGATCGCAGCGGCCGTTTCTTTCTGTGGCACTTCGCGTTTTCGCCGGATGGTTGCGCGCTAACCGTCGAGCGCAGCGCGACCAATGAAGAAGCCGTCTATACCCAGACCGTGCCGCTGGCCGACGTCAACGTGCAGTGGGACGGTCGTTCCTCACTGCGCTTCAGCTGCCTGCGCGGCGATGCCTGCATTCGCTACGAGGATCTGCGAGACCGCAAGCTGCGCCGCGGAGATCGCACTCAGGGCGAGTTGTTGGTGATGCAGCCGGACGACCTTCCGAAACTGTTCGACGCCTTCGGCGAACTGCATCGCCTGTGTGACGACCCCTATCAGCGATAAACACGTCGCTTGCTCGCCTGCCGTTCAGCATCACCTCCATAAACTCCCCAGTGCCGGCTGGAGTCGCAGTCGTGGAATGTTCATCAGTACGTCTCAGCGATTCACGCGCGGTCCCGGCGCCACGCATAGTGGCAGCGGCGCAGTACAGGTTTCGGCGACTTCCCATGGCATTCCTCGGGGCGACCAGCCGGTCTTGGATGGTGCGGGTATGGAGAAAGGATGCGGTCCTGCTAGTGATCGCCGGCATTCATTTTTGTGGCAAGGGGTCTGGGCATGGCGTTGACATACATTGATCCGTTGACCGGGCGTTCCCGTGTCAAGCGGCGCTATCTTTGGGCGACCTATGGTGTGGTTGCAGGAATGCTGGCCGGCTTTTCGATCCACGCCCTGTTCAGCTGAAGCCTGTCCATTCAGCTGATCAATTCGGGACTTTGCGGCGCGCTGTCGGTATCCTGCGCGGGATTTTGATCCCGCCCGAATTCGATGCAACTGCACAATACGCTGACCGGCCGCAAGCAAGAGTTCGTCCCGCAGGATTCGTCGCGGGTCACGATGTATGTCTGTGGCCCCACGGTCTATTCCTATGCGCACATCGGCAACATGCGACCGCCGGTGGTGTTCGATGTGCTGGCGCGGCTGTTGCGGCATCGGTACGAACGCGTGGTCTACGTCCGCAACATCACCGACATCGATGACAAGATCAATGCCGCCGCCGAGCGTGAAGGTGTCTCGATCGCTGTGATCAGCGACCGCTATGCCGCCGCTTACCATGAGGATCTTGAGGCGCTGGGCGTGGCGCCGACCGATCACGAGCCGCGAGTCACCGAGCACCTGCCGCAGATCATCGCGATGATCCAGCGCCTGATCGATAGCGGACATGCCTACGCAGCCGAAGGACATGTTCTGTTCAACGTCGGTGCCTATGACGATTACGGAATGCTGTCCAAGCGCGATCGGCGCGAGATGCTGGCGGGGGCGCGTGTGGAAGTGGCGCCGTACAAGAAAGACGCTGGCGATTTCGTGCTGTGGAAGCCCTCCCGGGACGAGCAGCCCGGCTGGAACTCGCCCTGGGGCCGTGGCCGACCCGGCTGGCACATCGAATGCTCGGCGATGGCGGAAACCCTGCTCGGAGACACCATCGATATTCATGGCGGTGGGCACGATCTGGTGTTCCCACATCACGAAAACGAGATTGCACAGTCGCGCTGCGCCCACGGCGGTGCGCCGTTCGCGAACTACTGGGTGCACAACGGATTCGTCACCGTCAATCGCGAGAAGATGGCCAAGTCGGTCGGCAATGTACTGCGCGCACGTGAGTTGCTGGAGCAGGCGCCGGGCGAGGCGATCCGTCTGGCGCTGCTGGGCGGCCACTATCGTCAGCCACTGGACTGGACTGACGAAACCCTGGTGCAGGCAAAGCGCCAGCTCGATCGTCTTTACGGCGCCCTGCGTGAGGTTGCAGATGTCGAGCCGGCGGCCGGCGTCGAGGCGCCCGACGGATTCTTTGCCGCGCTCGACGACGATCTGAACACCCCGGCCGCACTGGCGGAAATGTTCGAACTGGTGCGCGCGCTGAACAAGGCAGAGTCGAACGAAGACAAGGCCAGGATCAAGGGGCAACTGCTGGCCGCCGCGAAACTGATGGGCCTGCTGAGTCAGACGCCGCAGGACTGGTTCGGAGCCGGTAACGATGATCCGGAATCGGCGGAGATCGAAGCCCTGCTGGAGCAGCGTGCCGCCGCACGCAAGGCCCGGGACTTCACCAGCGCCGACCGTATCCGTGACGAACTCACCGCGCGCGGTATCGTTATCGAGGACTCGGCGCAGGGGATACGCTGGCGACGCGCCTGAGTGGTCTTTCGAGCGTCGGAAACGCGGATTTTCGCGCGAAGACGCCAAGAAAGGCCGTCCCGCCTTTTTGATTCTCTTTGCGCCTTGGCGTCTTTGCGCGAGATCGCCTTTAACGTGAATCACGCGCGGCGTGATGCCGACCTACCCTCGCCCGCTTGCGGGAGAGGGGGGACCGCTCGCGAATGCGAGCGGGGGGTGGGGGGAACGGCCATGCCGCAGGCGATTCATTCTGCCAGGTGCTGCTTGCGGCATGGCCGTTAGACGCTCAGCGCCGCATGTCTCGGGCAGCTCAGCAAATGGTCGTTGACCATGCCGGTCGCCTGCATGAAGGAATAGACGATCGTGCTGCCGACGAAGCGAAACCCCGCCTTTTTCAGGTCCCTGCTGATGCGGTCGGACAATTCCGTCGTTGCCGGAACGTCCCCCATCGTGCGGAATCGGTTCACGATCGGCTTTCCGTCCACGTAACGCCACAGAAACTCGTCAAGACTGGTGCCTGAATCGCGCAGCCGCAGACAGGCGCGTGCATTGCTGATCGCGGCGTCGATCTTGAGTCGGTTACGCACGATGCCGGCATCCGCCAGCAGGCGAGCACGGTCCTTGTCGTCGTAGGCGGCGATGCGTTCGGCATCGAACTGATCGAAGGCGCGTCGGTAGTGGTCGCGCTTCTTCAGGATCGTGATCCACGACAGCCCGGCCTGTGCGCCTTCCAGAATCAGAAACTCGAACTGCCCGCGCTCCTCGCGCAAGGGCACGCCCCATTCCTTGTCGTGATACTGCTGATACAGCTCCGAGCCGTGGCTCCAGGGGCAACGTGGGTTCTCGTTCATGGCCGCTCCGTGCTGCATCGGCGCCCGGCGGGATTGCCGAATTGCGTGGGCGGCTATGGTAGCCTCGAACCTGCGGTCCAACCGCAGTCCAATCGTTGACCTGAGGAGGCAAACCCATGCGCTTCGTATCCCCTGTGTTGCTTGCCGGACTGGTCGTCGTCGCCTGTTCCGCTTCGGCGGCTTCCGATGACGATCTCGTTGAATATCGCGAAGACGGTATGCATGTGCTCGGTGGGCACATGGGCTCCATCGGCGCGATCGTCAAGGGTAAAGTGCCCTTTACCGATGACCTCGCAACGCACGCCCGAGGTCTCGCCGCACAGTCCAAGCTCGTCAAGGGTGCCTTCAAGGACAAGGCGATGAACGGCGACTCCGAGGCCAAGTCCGATATCTGGGAGAACTGGGACGACTTTGCCGCCAAGGCCGATGATCTGGAATCTGCCGCCGCCGAGTTCGCGGACGCCGCCGGTTCCGGCGACATGGCGGCGGTCCGCGCCAAGGTCGGCGCCGTCGGCAAGGCCTGCAAGGGCTGCCACGACGATTACAAGGAAGACTAGTGTCGCGCCACAGACGTACGGCGGCATTCGAGCGCGACTGCATCACCGCTGAGGCACTCGGCCTGACTCGCCATCGTGCCCGCTATGCCACGCTCGACGGCGCACCTCAGCGGGGCGCCGCCACGCTCCCGGTGCGTCGCCAAAACTTCTGTGTCACGACGCTAGCGTTCTGAGGCACCGATGTCTCGGTCGTCAAGTGTCCGCATCTGGGATCTGCCAGTGCGTCTTTGCCACTGGCTGCTGGTGATCCTGGTTGCCGGTCTTTATCTGACCGGCGAGGTCGGTGGCTTCGATCTTGAACTGCTCTGGCCGGGTGGCAATACGCTCTATCTCGGCAACATGGACGTTCACGCGCTGCTGGGCCAGGCGGTATTGGGGGTTCTGGTATTTCGGGTGCTTTGGGGATTCTTCGGTTCGACCACCGCGCGATTCTCCGATTTCGTGCGCGGACCGGCGCCCGTCATTCGCTATCTGCGCGAGCTCCTGTCCGGCCGAATTCCTGAGGCGCGCGGGCACAATCCGGCGGGCGCCGTGATGGTTCTGTTGCTGTTGCTGCTGTTGGCGGCGCAGGCCGGGACCGGTCTGTTCGCCAGCGACGACTTCTTTTTCGAGGGGCCGCTTGCCCACCGCGTCGATAGCGATACGTCGCAGACACTCACGCGTCTGCATAAGCTGAATTTCAATGGTTTGCTTTTCGCAATCGGCTTGCACGTGCTTGCGTCCGTCTACTATCTGATTCGCGGCAAGAACCTCATCGGGGCGATGGTTCATGGTCGAAAATCAGAAGACCAGCTCGCGGGCGCGGAGGCTCGTCCGCAGTTTGCGGGCGCTTGGAAGGCCTGGCTCGTTGCGGTACTGGCAGTCGCCGCGGTCTGGGGCTTGCAGGAACTCTGATTTTAACGTGAAAGAGAGCTGATTTTGGGCGAGCGGTAGCCTGGCCGTTGGAGGCCCTGCGATGAGCGGTGTTGGAAGCTCAGGCTTGAGTGGGGATCAATCCGTACTGAGTCAGGGCCTTGATCCAGCGGGGTGCATTGCGTTTGACGCTGAGGGCTTGGTAGTCGATGACGGTATCGCGGTAGGGCTCGTGCCGGCTGAGCATGAAGAAGATGGTGCGCAAGAGTTTGTGGGCGATGGCGATGATGGATCGTTTGTGTCCGCGGCGGACCACGAGGGCATCGAACTTGGCTTTGAAGACCGAGGGGGTTCGTCGGGCGGCGTGGGCAAACTCGCAAAGCAGGCGCCGGACATAGGGATTGCCCTTGCGGGCGCGGCCGGACTTTCGTTTGCCGGCGGATTCGTGATTGCCCGGGCAGACACCGGCCCAGGACGCCAGCCGATCGGCACTGCCAAAGACG
>JAHZLQ010000036.1 GCA_022599775.1 Gammaproteobacteria bacterium | reverse complement strand
CTGCTGCTGGAGACCGATGCGGCGCAAGCGCGCGAGCGCGCGACACGGCTCGACGCGCTCAACCGCGAGCGCCGCTCGATCGAGCGGCAGATGGTCGAGGACGCCGACCTCATGCTGGCCGATACCGAGAGCGAGGCGGTCGGCGTCTGTGTCTTCGATGCCGGCTGGCACGAAGGGGTGGTCGGTCTGGTGGCCTCGCGCGTCAAGGAACGCCTGCATCGGCCGGTGGTCGCGTTCGCGCCGGCGCAGGAGGACGGCTGGCTCAAGGGTTCGGCGCGCTCGATTCCGGGCCTGCACCTGCGTGACGCGCTGGCCGCCGTCGACGCGCGGCGGCCGGGTTTGATCGCGCGCTTCGGTGGCCATGCGATGGCTGCGGGTTTGAGTCTGCGGGTGGACGATCTGCCGGATTTTTCTGCGGCCTTCGACGCGATCTGTCGGCAGTGGATCGATCAGGCGGCGCTGTTGCGGCTGATCGAAACTGACGGAGAACTCGATGCACGCGAGCTGGGTCTCGAAACCGCAGCCGCGCTGGAACACGCCGGCCCGTGGGGCCAGGGTTTCCCGGAACCGTGTTTCGACGGCCGTTTCGTCGTCGAGGAGTTGCGCGTGGTCGGCGAGCATCACGCCAAGTACCGGCTGCAGCCGAAGGATGGTTCCAGCCTGAAAGCGATCCATTTCAACGGTGCCGAGACGGCGGCCGCGGTCGGTGATTCGGTGGAGCTGGTCTACAAACTGGTGGTCAATCGCTGGCGCGGCGACAGCAGCGCCGAGTTGATGATCGAACAGCTGCGGGTAGTGTCCGGCTCAGGCGCGGGGTGAGGCGAAATTCACCGGCGTCGGCTTGGTGATCGTGTGCCCCTGACCGCTGAGGGAAGAGCCTATACCGTTCGGCATGCGAAACGGCCTACTTCGTCCTTTCGCCCGATGGTGGCCACAATTGGGCCGTATGCAACACTCTCGGGATCGTGACTGCGCCGTCGGTGTGCGTGTAGACGACAACATAATGGGCGTGCGCGATCAGCTCTCGTGTGCCTGGTACGCGCCCGGGTCTGCATCGGTCCGGTAGGTCGATAGAAGTGCCACTTTCGCTTGTATCTCATCCTTGAGTCCTTGCGCGGCGTCGGGATTATCGTCGCAGATATAGTCGAGGATGGTCAGTAGGTCTTGGCGTGCGGTCTGGCTCCATTCAACCGCGCGCACGCCGCTTCCTGTCGATCAGTGCCTCCGCCGCGGCCATCACCTGCTCATGCGATGCTGGCGCCCGGGCATCTTTCATCGCTTCATGGACCTTGGCGCTGAACCAGGCGTCGTAAGCCTCCCGATCGACCGTCAGTCCGATCGGTAGCGCGCCTTCGTGTACCACTCGGGTCAGCAGGATACGCACCGCATCGGACACCGTCAGCCCGAACTCGGCAAGTTTTGCCGAAGCGCTTGCCTTCAGCTCATTTTCGACGCGAACGTGCAGCATCGACGACTGCATAGCCATGGAAACCTCCGAAGTCTGGACTTCGGCAGTCTGTATCTCAAAAGAGATACATGCAAGTGTGCTGGTCGTCGACCGCGGTCGACGATTCCATGGGGCGGTTCATACGCTGATGGTCAACCGCGGGCGAGGCGAACAGCAGCGTGTGGTAGCCGGCTCAGACGCCGGGTGAGGCGAAGACCACCGGTGTCGCCTTGGCGATCACATTGCCCTGGCAGTAGTCGGCACCCAGTGTGCTCCACGTGGGTAGCGAGGCGGCATCTTCGATCCCGGTGATGATCGTGTGCAGATCCAGAGTACGTGCCAGGCGCAGCACCGACTCGGCGACCATGCGTTCCACCTGATCTTCGCTGATCTTGCGGAACTGGCGAGCGCTGAGTTTGACGTAGTCCAGCGGCAGCGTGCGGATCAGTGCGAGGTCGTTGCCGCGCCGGCCCACGAACTGGTCCAGTGCGATGCGGCAGCCCAGGCCGCGCAGCGTTTCGCAGAAGCGCGCCGCGGCGATCGGGTGCTCGGCCACCGCTTCTTCGCGAATCTCGAACATCAGACGTTCCGGTGAAAGCTCGGGGTAGGTCTGCAATAGCTGGATGATCTGGTCCAGCGTTTCCGGTGCGTCCAGCGAAGCCGGCGACAGGTTGATACTGCAGAATTCAACGTTGGGCATTTGCGGAAGACGCTGCGCCAGCATCGCGAACGCGTGCTTGATGACCCATTGATCGATTTCCCGTCCCAGATTGTTGCGTTCGGCCACCGGGAGGAACTGGCTGGCCGCGGTCCAGAATCCTTCCTCATCTTCGAGCGCGACCAGAAACTCAAAGGCGTCGCGACCTGCCGCTGCGCCCGAGTACGGCTGTATCCACTGCGTGGTCAGGTGGAACATGTCCCGATCCAGACCGTGGCGTATGCGTTTCAGCCACTGCACATCGTCGCCGCTGTTATCGCCGCGTTCCATGGACGACTCGAATATGCGGACGCAGTTGCGGCCGGCCGCCTTGGCGGCGTGGCAGGCATCCTCGCCACGCTTGATGATCTGGAACGGCGACCCCTTGCCGTCAAACGGCGTCACACCGACGCTGACGCTCAGGCGGATGTCACGGCGTTCCCAGCGCAATGGTGCATGCGAGACCGCGTCACGAAGGGTTTCGGCGACCGTGGCTGCGGCATCGACGTCACGATTCTCGAGGACCACGGCGAACTGGTCCGCGCCCAGACGAAACGCCATTTCCGGATGCTCCAGTTGTCCTGTCAATACGTGCCAGACATGCGCCAGCGCTTCGCTTCCCGCGTCGATGCCGGCATTGCCGTTGATCGCGTTCAGATTGTCGATGTCGACATAGAGGAAGCTGTGGCTGCGCTGCAATAGCCGCGACTGTTCCTGCAAGCGGCGCAACACGCGGTCGCAGGCGCCACGGCTGGCGTCGTCGCCGTTCGGTTCGGGGTGCGTGGCGGGCCCGGTGTTTGCAGTGTCTGCGCTACGGAATGCGACAGCGGCACCGTTGACGACGCCGTCCCGCGAGCACAGCGCCGTGGTGTTGATCCTGAACGGCTTGGCGGTACCGTGCACATCGAGGAAAACCGGTTCGTTGCAGACGATGTCGCTGTTGGAGTCGATGGCGCGCTTCGCGGGATTGCCGAGTGGCTCACCCTGTTCGCTGGCAGTGAACTTGAAGACCTCGTCGAAGGCCTGACCCAGCGCGACGTGCGGATCGATGCTGATCAGTTCCTGCGCATGCAGATTCATGTCCTCGATGCGGCCATAACCGTCGGTGACGACCAGGGCGTCCTCGACCGCGCCGAGCACTTGCGCCAGGCGCGCCTCGCTTTCCTGTCGATGCTTTTGAGCGCTGCGGCGCGCTTCGGTCTCGGCCTGAAGGGCATTGCGGCTGATCGAGAGCTGTTCGTAGAGGTCGTGCAGCTGGCTGAGACGTTCGTTGCTCCAATGCGCCAGCATTCCGATTTCGTCGCGTCCCGAATCGTCGATCAGCACATCGCCCGGGGCGCCGCTGTGAACCGAGTCATCAAGTAGCGAGGCCATGCGACTGAGTCGGTCCAGCAGGAAGCGACGCAAGCCGGCGAATACCAGCAGCAGACACAGGGCGACGGCAGCCAGGCTGACCGCGAGGCTCTGATTGACGACGTAGCGCGCACCGGCGAAGCCTTCGCGGCTGCCGACGACACGCACCAGCCGCCAATGCGTCTCCGGCAGTTCGAGAAACACCGCGGTGGCCGGCTGATGAAGCACCGGGTCGTCCTTGAGGTGCATCAACTCGGGTACCTGAGCGGATTGCGGGGGCTCTGCCCAGAGGCTGATCAGCGCCGATTCGGCCTCGTCGCGCGCCATTTCACGCGTCCCGTCACGTAATGCCGAAATCAGCGAGGGTTCGTAGTCACTCGAAGTGACCACGGCCCGCAGAAAGCGCTCGTTCCATTGGTGCAGTGTCAGTGCCAGCGGCGCCAGCTTCGGCAGGCGCTTGGCCACGTCGGCGGCCGAGGCCGGCAGTACATTGCCGGAACTCGCCAGCAGGGCTTCAGTCGCGCCGAGCAGTTGGTTATCACGGTCCAGCAGGATTCCATAACCGCTGTCGTTTTGCGTACGGCTGCCGAGCCCTGCCGCGATGCGGGCGCGGTCCAGCGAGACCGTCGCCACTCCGGCGAACTGTCCGTCGCGCTGGATCGGTGTGGCGCAGGTCACGATCTCGCGCTGCAGCAGCGGATCGCGATAGGCCGGCGTCCAGTAGCAATGTCCCGGCTTGGCATAGCGGGCCGGTGTGAACCACTTCTCGTGCCAATAGGGCACCGAGCGTGTGTCGTTGTAGTCGTCCAGGCGTTCGAAGGCGCCGTTGCGGCGGATCCAGTAGGCGCTCTGCCGTGCCTGGTTGACGTCGTCGCGGACCGGCAGCGGCCAGATCCCGGCGGCGAGGATCCAGTCGGCCTCGGGTTGCTGGGCAATCGAGCCCAAGACCGGTTGCAGCGCGTCGCGCTCCCGGGAAATGCCGGCGAAGGTCACGGCGAGCGCGCGTGCACCCAGCAGCATCTGCTGGATTTCCACGGCCTGTCGGCGCGCGGTCTCGGTCTGATAGCGGAACGATTCGTCGAACATGCTGGATTGCACCAGCACGCGGTTGGCAAAAAATGCGGCGCAGGCCAATACCAGGAAGATCACGGTGAATAGCAACGCCAGCCTCACCCGCAGTCGATGCTGCGGTCCTAGTGAGGGAGCAGTGCGGTACTGAGCATCCCGGCCCGGCATGTCATCCAGTTCTGTTGTGTATGGGCATTCGAGGCGGACGACACCCCGTCGTCGCGTCCTCCCCATGAGCCGATTCGCGTCGTTGCGGCTCATCCCCCGTCGGTCCCGACCTGGTAATTCCCAGCATCGACGGACACTTATGACGATTTTTTAATCATACACAGCTTGTTGCCCGTCCTGAACGACCGTTCACGTCAAAACCGTGGAATTCCGATCAAGACGGCTGCGCAGCCGACAAGCGCGCTGTCAGACAAACAGGCTGGCGACCTTGTGCAGCGCTGTGGCGAGCTGTTCGATGTCCTCATCGTCGTTATAGACCGCCAGCGAGGCGCGTGCCGTCCCCGGTACCCCGAAGCGGGCCATCAATGGCATGGTGCAGTGATGGCCGGTGCGCACGGCGACGCCTTCCATGTCGAGAATGCTGCCGATGTCGGAGGCGTGCGCGCAGTCCATCGTGAACGAGATGATGCCGGCCTTGCCGGGGGCTTCTCCGATGATACGCAGCCCCGGAATCGCGGCCAGGCGGTCGTGGGCCGACAGGACCAACCGGTGTTCGTGCGCGGCGATCTCGGCCAAGCCAACGTCGGCGATCCAGTCCAGCGCCGTGGCGAAACCGATCGCGCCGGCCATGTCCGGCGTGCCGGCCTCGAACTTGTACGGAATCTCGTTCCAGGTGCTGCCTTCGAAGCTGACGGTTTCGATCATGTCCCCGCCGCCGTGCCAGGGCGGCATCGCTTCGAGATGCTCGCGTTTGGCCAGCAGCGTGCCGAAGCCGGTGGGGCCGAAGGCCTTGTGCGCGGATACGCAGTAGAAATCCGCACCGAGCGCGTCGAAGTCCACCGGCAGGTGAGCGATCGCCTGGGCACCGTCGATCAGTACTGGAACGCCGGCTGCGTGTGCGATTTCGATCAGGTCCTCGACCGGATTGATGGTGCCGAGCGTATTGGACACGTGCACCATCGCCACCATGCGGGTTTTCGGCCCGAGCTTGGCGCGCCAGTCGTCGAGATCCAGGCGTCCGTCATCCAGCACATTGGCGGCAACGACGCGGGCGCCAGTGGCGGCGGCTACGAGCTGCCACGGCACAATGTTGCTGTGGTGCTCCATACCGGTGAGCAGGATTTCGTCGCCAGGCCGCAAACGCGGCTGCAAAAAGCTGCGGGCCACCAGATTGATGGCCTCGGTGGTGCCGCGCGTAAACACGAGCTGCTCGCGCGCGGTGCCGAAGAAGGCGGCGATGCGGTCGCGTGCGCCTTCGTACTGGCTGGTGGCACGCGAGGCCAGTTCGTGGACGGCGCGGTGCACGTTGCTGTTGCTGGTTCGGTAGTAGCGGTCCATCGCCCGCAGTACGGCTTCGGGCTTCTGCGTGGTGGCGCCGTTGTCGAGATAGGCAAGACGCTTGCCGTGGATCACTTCCGACAGAATCGGGAACTGCGCGCGGATCGCCGCCAGGTCCAAGCCATGATCGGCCTGTCGTGCGGCCTGGGCGAGGTCGGGAGTAGCCTTGCTCACACCAGCAGTTCCTCTAGGGCGTGGCCGTCCGGGAGCCGGCCGAGCAGCGCCAATCCGAGTCGGCGGCGCAGCGGTTCGTCGGCGAGCGTGCCGAGCGCGTCGTAGGCGAAGGTATAGGTCAGCAGCGTGCGCGCGGCGTCCAGATCGAGGCCGCGCGTGCGCAGATAGTAGATCGACTGCTCGTCGAGTTGGCCGCAGGTGCTGCCGTGCGCACACTTGACATCGTCTGCGTAGATTTCGAGCTCTGGTTTGGCATTGACCTCGGCGCGCGGCGACAGCAGCAGACACGCAACATGCTGCTCGGAATCGGTCTTCTGCGCGCCCGGCTGGACCACGATGCGGCCATTGAACACGGCATGTGCACGGTCCATGACCAGGCCGCGATACAGCTCGCGGCTGATGGTGTTCGGTGCAGTGTGAATGATGCGGGTGTGGGTGTCCGCGTGCGTGCGATCGGCCGGCGCGAATATCCCGTTGAGATGCGCTTCGGCGCCGGTTTCGGCCAGTTGCACGTTGAGGTCGTGGCGGGCGAGGGCGCCGCCGAGGTCCACACCCAGGTAGCGTAGCTGCGCGTCGCGGCCGAGCCGGATTTCGGTGCGCGCGATGTCGGTGCTGGCCTTGCCCAGGGATTGCAAGCGGACCAGCGTCAGATGGGCGCCGGCTTCGACGTCTATTTCGGCGACCTGGGTGCTGAGCAGTTCGCTGTCGTCGCCCTGCAGGTCCAGAAACAGCGTGGCCTGGCTGCCGCGGCGCAACACGATGCGGTGCCGCAGGTGAACCATCGCCGGTTTCGTGCCGCCGCCGATCCAGCTGTAAAGGTGAATCCGGCGCGGGGCCGACCCGCTGATCTCCAAGTCCGCGCCGTCACGATACAGGGCGGCGTTGAGCGCGGTGACGCCATCGTCCGCCAGCGTTGCGGAGACCGCGTCCGGGCGGGCGGCGGCACCGACGCGCCGGCCGTTGACGAAGTGCAGCAATTCGGCCTCGGCCAGTGCCTCGACCGTGGGCGCTTCGGCCTGTGTGGCGGTGGCGAAGTCGCGTTTACCCAGCTCGGTGAGGTCGGTGTAGTGCCAGTCCTCAATGCGCTTGCCGGGAAAACGCTCACGTTCGAAGCGCGCATAGGCGCCGCTGCGCGCCTCGCGCAGGGCCTGCGGCAGTGCGGCGAAGGCGCGGCCATAGGCGTCGGCGGCGACATTGGCGATCTGGCTCATGCCGCGTTGTCCAGCCAGCCGTAGCCCTTGTCCTCAAGCTCGCGTGCCAAATCGGGTCCGCCGCTGCGGACGATGCGGCCGCCGGCAAGAACGTGCACCACGTCCGGTTCCACGTAGTCGAGCAGGCGCTGATAGTGGGTGATCAACACCACGCTGCGATCCGGTGAGCGCATCGCGTTGATGCCTTCGGAGACGATGCGCAGGGCATCGATATCCAGACCGGAATCGGTTTCGTCGAGGATCATCAGCCTCGGCCGCAGCACCAGCATCTGCAGCACTTCGTTGCGCTTCTTCTCACCGCCGGAAAAGCCCTCGTTGACGCCGCGGTGCAGCATCGCCACGTCCATCTTCACGGTCTTGACCTGCTCGCGCACCCAGGCCAGGAATTCCATGGCGTCGATTTCCGGTTCGCCGTTGCGCTTGCGCTGTGCGTTCACGGCGGCCTTGAGGAAATACATGTTGGTGACACCGGGAATTTCCACCGGGTATTGAAAGCCGAGAAAAATGCCGAGCGCGGCGCGTTCCTCGGGCTCGAGCTCCAGCAGCGCCTGATCATCGAATGTGACCGAGCCCTCGGTGATTTCGTAGCCATCGCGGCCGGCGAGGACGTGACCCAGCGTGGATTTTCCCGAACCGTTGGGCCCCATGATGGCGTGCACCTCGCCGGGCTTCACCGTCAGGTCGATGCCCTTGAGGATGTCCTTGCCCTCGACGCGGGCGTGCAGATTCTTGATTTCTAGCATAGGTTTGTTCCTGAAACTGGGTTCGCGCAAAGACGCAAAGACGCCAAGTTTTTCCCCTGGCTTTTGCTTTTCTCAGCGGCTTCGCGTCTTTGCGCGAAACAAGTGGTTTGTTGTTTACCCGACCGCGCCTTCGAGCGAGACCTGCAACAGTTTCTGTGCTTCGACGGCGAATTCCATCGGCAATTCCTTGAATACATCCTTGCAGAAGCCGTTGACGATCATCGACACCGCGTCTTCTTCGGCGATGCCGCGCGAGCGGCAGTAGTAGAGCTGGTCTTCGCCGATCTTGGAGGTGGTGGCCTCGTGTTCGAGCTGGGCGCTGGCGTTGCGGACTTCGGTATAGGGGAAGGTGTGCGCGCCGCAACGGTCGCCGATCAGCAGGCTGTCGCACTGGGTGTAGTTGCGGGCGTTTTCGGCGCCAGCCAGCATGCGCACCAGTCCGCGGTAGGACTGCTGACCCTGACCGGCGGAGATTCCCTTGGAGACGATGTTCGATCGGGTGTTCCTGCCGATGTGGATCATCTTGGTGCCGGTGTCGGCCTGCTGCAGGCCGTTGGTCAGCGCCACCGAGTAGAACTCGCCGACCGAATCGTCGCCGCGCAGGATGCAGGACGGATACTTCCAGGTGATCGCCGAACCGGTTTCCACCTGCGTCCACGAAATCTTGGAGCGGGCGCCGCGGCAATCGCCGCGCTTGGTCACGAAGTTGTAGATGCCGCCGAGGCCGTTCTCATCACCCGGATACCAGTTCTGCACCGTGGAGTACTTGATCTGTGCGTCGTCGAGCGCCACCAGTTCCACCACGGCGGCGTGCAACTGATTCTCGTCGCGTTGCGGCGCAGTGCAACCTTCCAAGTAGGAGACCTGCGCGGCTTCTTCGCAGATGATCAGGGTGCGCTCGAACTGCCCGGTGTTGCGTTCATTGATCCGGAAATAGGTCGATAGCTCCATCGGGCACTTCACGCCCTTGGGCACGAACACGAACGAACCATCCGTGAATACGGCGCTGTTGAGCGCGGCGTAGTAGTTGTCGCCGAACGGTACCACGGTACCGAGGTACTTCCTGACCAGTTCAGGATGTTCGTGCACGGCTTCCGAGATCGGACAGAAGATCACGCCGGCCTCGGCCAGCTTCTTCTTGAAGGTGGTGCCCACGGATACCGAGTCGAACACCACATCGACCGCGACGCCGGCCAGCATTTCCTGCTCCTGCAGCGGGATACCGAGTTTGGTGTAGGTTTCCAGCAGTTTGGGATCGACTTCGTCCAGGGACTTGGGGCGGTCCTTCATCGACTTCGGTGCCGAATAATAGGAAATCGATTGAAAGTCGATCGGCGGGTGGCGCACATGCGCCCATTCCGGGACGGTCATCTTCAGCCAGCGGCGATAGGCCTTGAGCCGGAATTCGAGCATCCATTCCGGTTCCTGCTTCATGATCGAGATCTGGCGGATCACGGCTTCGTCCAGACCCGGCGGCACGGTGTCGGCGTCGATCTGGGTGAAGAATCCGGCCTTGTAGTCGCGCTGCTTGCGGACCAGGGCTTCGATGTTTTCGCTGGGGGCTGCCATAGGGGTGGCCTCAGTACGGGTTCGGCGCATTCAGGCCGAAGGGTGGAATCTCAAGGGGGACTCGGCCGCGAGAGCGGGACGAGGCGCCGGCATGCTTGCCATCGGGGCAGCCATCTGTTCGAGCGTGACGGCGCCCAGTGCCTCGCGGATGGCGTCGCTGATCAGACGCCAGTTGCCGCGCACACCGCAGGATGGCTCGATGGCGCAGTCGCTGCCGTGCGCGCTGCACTCGGTCAGTCCGATCGGACCTTCCATGGCGCGCACCACGTCGGCGATGCTGATCGCTGCCGGATCCCGCGACAGGCGGTAACCGCCACTGGCACCACGCGACGCGGACACCAGGCCGGACTTCCCGAGCAGCTTGAGCACCTTGCCGACGGTAGGCTCCGCCACATGCGTGAGCCGAGCCAGCTCGTGCGCGCTTTGCGAATTGTCCGGCTCGGCGGCCAGTGCCGTCATCACGACGATGGCGTAGTCCGTCAGTTTTCCGAGCTTGAGCACGTTCAATTAAGACCAATTTGGTACGGTTTGAATTGTAAGCCTCGATGACCCGATGGACAAGGCACAATAGGTCTTATGGAGACGAATACCTTCGCCTGGGATGTGACCGAGCCTTTCGTCCTGTCGACGCAGGTGAGCGCGGAGCACATCGACGAATTCGGTCATGCCAACAACGTGCAGTACCTGCGCTGGTGCGAGCAGGTGGCCTGGGAGCATTCACGCAGTCTGGGGCTGTCGATCGAGCGCTACCGCGAACTCGGTTGCGGCTGCGTGGCGCGCCGCCATGAACTCGACTATCTGCTGCCGACCTTCGTCGATGACGAACTGCTGCTCGGCACCTGGGTGGCCGAGAACGATGGGCGCCTGAGCAGCTGGCGGGCCTATCAGCTGATCCGGGTGGCCGATGGTCGCACCGTGCTGCGCGGCCGCACGCAATGGATCAGCGTGGACATGAGCAGCGGCAGGCCGCGACGCATGCCGCCTGAATTCGTCGCTGCATACCGCCCGGCGATACCTTCGTCATGAAGATGCGCGTCGAAATCGAATTCTGCATGCAGTGTCATTGGTTGCTGCGCGCAGCCTGGATGGCGCAGGAACTGATCAGCACGTTTCCGGACGATCTGGCGGAGGTGGCCTTGAAGCCGGGCAGTGGCGGCGTGTTCCGTGTTCAGGTGGGTGATCAGCTGATCGTGGATCGAAAGCGTGACGGCGGTTTCCCGGACATCACTGCACTCAAACGAAAAGTGCGCGACTGCGTTGATCCGGAGCGACCGCTCGGTCACATTGATCGCGCGGATTGAACGGTCGGCTGCCTCCGAATCCCCGCCGGTCAGGTCATCAAGCTGGAGCAATTCAAGGAAGACGAGCAGGAGGGCAACGATGAACGTGAACCATCGCCAGCGGCGCCGTTTCGGCGCCTGCCTCGCGGTTGTGGCAGCACTGACATCCGGCACGGCGTTCGCCGACATCTACGTGGGCAAGGGTGTGGAATCCGGAGTCTCGGCGACCCGTCGCCTGGAGGTGGTGGTCGAAGCGACCCCGTTCACGATGACGGCCGAAGATCGGCGGCTCACCGAGCTGGCCGTGCAACGTCTGCGTGACGATGAGCTGATTCAGGGGCGTATCGCGGTTTCGGCCATCGGCGGCGTCGTCATGCTCAGCGGCGGCGTGCGCAGCGTGCCGATGATCTACCGGGCCGTCGAAGTATTGCGCGATCTCGACGCGGTGCGCGCCGTCGATGTGGACGAGCTTGACAGGGATTCGCGCACTGTCTGGAATCGCTCCTGAGTGGGCGATGAGCCGTCCACCTCGGTGGGCGGCTCAGTCCAGCCAGACCAGTCGCGGTGCCTGACCGAGGCGCGCCGCGACGATCGCATGCTGGCCGCAGTTGCGGCCCAGGTCCATGGTCCAGTGCAGGTCGGGGTCGACCAGAAAGAAGCCGGGTTCGTCCGGCCACTGGCCATCGGGATCGTGGTTGAGCGCCTTGAACCAGACGCCGACTTTTTCGTCGAGCTCGTAACGCAGGTTGTTGAAGTAGAAAAGATTGAGTTGCTCGCGCGCGAGCTCCGACCGTGGATTGCACGGCGTGATCAGTGCCCAGGACACGCTGCAGCCGGTCTGTTCGGCGATCATCGCTTCCTTCTCGGGCTCGTACTTGCCGATCTCCAGGTGGACGTCGCCGTTGGGCAACATCACCACGTAGTCGGTCTTGCGATATGCCTCGACCAGCTTGGCATCGTGACGGGGTAGTGGCACTTCTCGCCTTTTTTGTTCGTAAAAATCTAGTTAGGTATTGCGTTCAGCGCGTGCGAGCAGATCGTCGAACAACAGGCACAAGGCCTCAAGCTGATCGTTGAGATCGTGTCCGGCATCCAGCACATGCAAGGCCGCCCTGTTGCGGCGCGCGAATCTCCAGGCGGCCTCCACCGGAACAATATCATCACGCCAGCCATGCGCGACGGCGGCGAGCGCCGGAATGCCCGCCGGCTCCTCGTCCCAGTTCGGGAAGTACAAGGCCGGCGCCATCAAAAAGAGGGCGGTCGGGCGCAGCGCCGCACAGGCTTGTGCCGAGACATAGCCGCCCATGCTGGAGCCGCACAGCACCAGTGTCTTCGCCCGAGGAGGCTGGTCAAGCAGTTGCTGGACGCGCTCGCGGGGATCGTGGGTGCGACTATAATCCGGGCTATCCACGGCGAAGCCCCGAGCCCGCGCCACCTCGGCGAGGCGGGTGATCTTGATGCCCCAGGGGCCGCTTTCCTTGCCATGGGCAAACGAGACAAGCTTGTCGACATCCTGCATGGCTGAATCTGTGGAGATCATGACTTTCGATTCTAGGGTACCGCGGAACCGAGATCGCCATCCCTTGCGCTTGTGGACGCGTCCATGAATCTGCTCAAGCTGGCCAACCTGGTGCTCGCGCTGATTGGCGCGGTACTCGCGATCGTGACCGCCGTCGTTGCGATCCTGTATGCCGCCAATCTGCGTCTGGCGCCCGAGCTCGCCGCGGAACTGCCACGCCTGCTGCGCTTTGGTCTGAGTTTTGCCGCGTTCGCGGTCGTCGCCGGTCTGGCCGCCTGGGCGCAGCATCGCGTTCATCCCTGGCGCTGGGTGTTTCAGTTGGCCTTGCCGGCCGTGGGCGTGGTTTGTGCCCTGGTGTTGTGGTCCTTGGCGACGAAATGACCGCCAGCTGCGCGGTGCCGTTCGACGCGACTACCATCGGCCCATGCTGACCAAACCTCATCAATGGAATCCCTGGGCGCTGCTGCCGTTGTTGGCCGGCGTCTACTGGCTGCTTGCTGCGCAAGGCGGCTTGTGGCTGGCGCTGGCTCTGGTGCCGGCCACATTGATGATCGCCGGCGGGGTGTCGATGTTCCTCTGGCCCGGCGTGGACAAGACCATGCAGTTCGTTTCGGCGGGCAGTGCGCTCGGCGTCGTGGTCGCGATTCCACTGTTGTTCGTCAATCGCGAAGCGCTGCTGGCTGCGGCCTTGTCCGCCGCCAGCTTTGTTGTCGCCGGCCGCATGCTGATCCGCCAGACTCGAATCGTCGAAGACGTGCCGCCGCCGCAGGACAAGTTGTCGCTGTGGATCAAGGCGGCGCTGGACGACATGCTGCTGGCTTATTTGTCCGGTACGGCGCACATACCAGGCGGTGCCGCGGCCGACCGCATGTGCGCCGATCTCAAATCGGCTGCCGAAACACTGGCTGCGCGCGGGCAGTTGGAGGACCCGGCGGCCTATCACCGCACACCGGTCGCACCCGGCGAGGTCCGTCTGCGCGCGCGTCGGGCCGCCGGCCACGATTTCGAGGAACTGCAGTTCAACAGCGGCTATCAGCCGGATTTGGAACTCCCCGGCGCCGAACGGCATCTGTCGTACAGGAACAATGCCGAGGCGGCCGCCTGGCTGTTCCGGCGCGGTGCGGACGATGCCGCACCGGAGAGACCGTGGCTGATCTGCATTCATGGCTATCGCATGGGCGTGCACTGGCAGGATTTCGGTCTTTACCGACCGGCTTGGCTGCATGAGCGACTGCGGCTCAATCTGATGATGCCGGTATTGCCGCTACATGGCCCGCGCCGCGAAGGTTGGCGCAGCGGCGACGCTTACCTCGATCACAACTTCGCCGATATGCTGCATACGCATGCACAGGCCTTGTGGGACATTCGGCGCTGCATTGCCTGGGTCCGGCAACAGCAGCCGGATGCTCGTATCGGATTGCTGGGTTTCAGTCTGGGTGGTTACACCACGGCCTTGGTCGCGCAGTACGAAGCCGAGCTTGACTTCGCGGTGGCCTGCATTCCGGCCACGGATTTCGCTTCCACGCTATGGCGTCAGGTGCCGCCCGAACATCAGCGCTATTACCGCGAACGCGGTGTCGACGAGAACTTCCTGCGTGCCGTCATGGCCCCGGTGTCGCCGTTGTCGTCACCGCCGCTGTTGTCGCGCGATCGCTGCCATATTGTCGCTGGCGTCGCCGATCGCGTGGTGCCGCCGGTCGAAGCGCTGAAGCTTGCGCAGCATTGGCAAACACCGGTGCACTGGTATCAGGGCGGGCACCTGAGCTTTCGCCGGGAGCCGGTGGTGCGCGAGACGATCGAGAACGCCATGCGTGCCGCCGGTTGGGCGATTCCGTCGGCGTAAGCGGACGTGTTGCGCTAAAGTCGCTGCAAACGAACCCAGAAGACCCCGAACCCGCATGCGTGTCGCAATTTCGGCCACCGGCCTCCATACCCCTCCGGCGTCGATCTCCAATGACGAGCTGGTCGCGTCATTCAATGCCTACGTCGAGAAATACAACCAGACCCACGCGGCCGAGATCGAGGCCGGCACGGTTGCCGCTCTGGCGCCGTCCAGCAGCGAGTTCATCGTCAAGGCCTCGGGTATTCACAGCCGACACGTGGTCGATCGCGACGGTGTGCTCGACATCGATCGCATGCGCCCGTCGATTCGTGCGCGTAGCGAAACCGAGCCCTCGCTGATGTGCGAGATGGGCGTGGCCGCCGCGACTCAGGCTTTGCACCGCGCCGGCCGTCGCGCCGACGAGATCGATGCCGTGATCGTGGCCTGTTCGAACATGCAGCGCGCTTATCCGGCGATCGCCGTGGAACTGCAGGCCGCGCTCGGGGCCGGGGGCTTCGGCTACGACATGAACGTGGCCTGCGCCTCGGCCGCCTTCGGCATCCAGACTGCGGTGGACGCGGTGCGCCAGGGCAGCGCGCGGCGCGTGCTGGTGGTCTCGCCCGAGATCTGCAGCGGCCATCTGAACTTCCGCAATCGCGACTGTCACTTCATCTTCGGCGACGCCGCCACCGCGGTCGTGGTCGAACCGCTGGAGGAAGCGCGCGGCGAGATCGTGTTCGAGGTTTTGGGGACGCGCCTGAAGACGCAATTCTCGAACAATATCCGCAACGAGCTCGGGTTTTTGTCGCCCACCGAAGTTCCGCCACGGCGCTGGGATGAATTGCTGTTCCGGCAGGAAGGACGCAAGGTCTTCAAGGAAGTGGTGCCGATGGTGGCGGAGCTGCTGACGACGCATCTGGCGGATCTGGGCCTTGCGCCGGCGGATGTGCGCCGCTTCTGGCTGCATCAGGCCAACCTGAGCATGAACGAGCTGATCGCCAAGCGTGTGCTCGGGCGCGAGGCGACGCGCGAGGAGGCGCCGGTGATTCTTGATGAATACGCCAACACCAGTTCGGCTGGATCGGTCATCGCATTCCACAAGTACCAGCAGGGTTTGCAGCCGGGCGATGCGGTGGTGCTCTCGGCTTTCGGCGCTGGCTATTCCGCAGGCAGCGTGGTGATGCGGCGAGCCTAGGGAGCACGGCGCTGGCTTAGGCACAAATCGTTTCAATTCGAAAGGCCGCGTGAATGCCTGAGCATCGCGAGTCCGCATCGGGTTAAGCTGGACTCCCTTTTTTTCAGCGTTGCCATGCCACGTCCCGCCGTTCTGCGCGAGGCCTATCAAGCGCCCGCCTTCCTGATTTCTCAGGTGACGCTCGACGTCGAGATTCGTGACGAGCACGCCGTGGTTCGGGCCGATCTGAACATCGAGCGGCAGCGCCCTGATATTCCGTTGCTGCTCGACGCGCGCCACATGAAGCTGCAGGCGATTGCCATCGATGATCGCCGATTGCGCGCTGCTGAATACGAAGTCAGCAGCGACCGCATCGAGATCGCCGACGTTCCGCAGCGCTTCCGCCTGTCGACCACGGTCGTCATCGACCCGGAAAGCAACCGCGCGCTGGAAGGTCTGTATCGTTCCGGTCCGATGCTTTGCACGCAGTGCGAGGCTCACGGCTTTTCACGGATCACGCCGTTTCCGGATCGGCCGGACGTCCTGTCGCGTTACCGCGTGCGCATCGAGGCGGACCGGGCGACCTATCCGGTGCTGCTGTCCAATGGCAACCCTGTGGAATCCGGCGATTTGCCGGAGGGCCGCCATTTCGCGGTGTGGGAAGACCCCTACGCCAAACCCTGCTATCTGTTCGCGCTGGTCGCAGGCGACCTAACCTGTGTCGAGGACGAGTTCGTGACCCGGTCCGGGCGCCCCGTGCGCATCGGTTTTTACGTGGACCACGGCAACGAATCGCGGGTCGATCACGCGATCACGTCACTGAAGCGGGCGATGCGCTGGGACGAAGACCATTACGGCCTCGAATACGATCTGGCCCGCTACATGGTCGTCGCCGCGCGAGACTTCAACATGGGCGCGATGGAGAACAAGGGCCTCAATCTGTTCAACGCGGCCTACGTGCTGGCCTCGCCCGACACGGCGACCGACGACGACTACGAAGCCGTCGAGGCGGTGATCGGGCATGAGTACTTTCACAACTGGACCGGCAATCGCGTGACCTGTCGTGACTGGTTCCAGCTGTCGTTGAAGGAAGGCCTGACGGTGCTGCGCGAGCAACAGTTTCGGGCCGCCTCGCGCGCCAGCGGCGTGGCGCGAATCGAGCAGGTGCAGACCCTGCGCGCCCAGCAGTTCCCAGAGGATGCGGGCCCGACTGCGCATTCGGTGCGTCCCGACCGGTATGTGGAGATCAACAATTTCTACACGCCCACTGTTTACGAGAAGGGCGCCGAGATCCTGCGCATGATCGAGACCCTGCAAGGGCCGGGCACCTTCGTCGAAGGTGTGCGTCGCTATCTGCACGAGTTCGATGGGCAGGCGGCGACGATCGAGGATTTCCTGGCGGCGCAGGAGTCGGTCGGCCAGCGGAATCTCGATGGGTTCCGAACCTGGTACAGCCAGGCCGGCACGCCGGTGGTACGCGTCGAGGACGAGTGGCGCGATGGCTATTACCGCCTGCGCCTGTACCAGCAAACACCGCCGACACCCGGGCAGCCGGTGAAGCGGCCAGTGCCGATTCCGATCGGTTTCGCGCTCTATGATCCGAATGGTGCAGGAGTTGACCTGCCGCCGACTCAAGGGCTGGTCCGCGAGGATCTGATCCTGATCGAGGACGAAGCCCTGGAGTTGTCGTTCGGTCCCTTCGAGCGGCGTCCGGTCCCGGCTTTTCTGCATGGTTTCTCGGCGCCGGTGCGGCTTGATTACGCCTACACCCCGCAGCAGCTCGCGCTGCTGGTGACGGCCGAGACCGATCCGTTCCTGCGTTGGGAATCCGTACAGGAATTGATGATCCTGGCTCATGCCGAACTGGTGGACGGTGAGCCGGGCGCCATTGTGAGCGTGCTGCTCGAAACCCTGCAGCGGCTCGCTGCCAATCCGCCCGAGGACCGCGCACTGCTGGCCTGGCTGATGAGCCTGCCGGCACTGACGATGCTTGCGGAGCGTCAGGCGCAGATCGATCCGGAAGCGGTTGTCGCCGCGCACCAGCGACTCAAGCTCGAAATCGGTGCGGCGCTGTGCGGACCGTTTTCGGTTTGGGCGGAGTGGGGCAGTACCGGTGAACGGGGTGTCGATCGCCGCGCCCTGTCCAACGTGGCCCTGGACTACCTCGCGGCTCAGGGCACGTCTGCCGCGCTGGAACTTGCGCGCAAGCGGGCGATGAACAGCCACAATTTCACGCTGGTCCTGGGTGCGCTCAATGCGCTCAATGGTACGGGGTCTTCGCAACGAGCCCTCGCGCTGGCCGCCTGCCGCGAATCATGGCGCGATGATCCCTTGCGCCTGGATCGCTGGTTCTCGCTGGAAGCTCGTGCAATCGATGGCGATGTCGCCGCCAGTCTGCAGATCCTTCTGGACGACCCGGCCTTCACCTGGGCGAATCCGAACCGGGTGCGCGCCGTGCTCGGCGCCTTCGGCACCCAGAACTGGCGGGCCTTCCATCGGCCGGAATCGTATGCCCTGTATGCGCGCCTGCTGCTGCGTCTGGACGGGACCAATCCGCAGGTCGCATCGAGGCTGTCCAAGCCACTGCTGCGCTGGCGCCGCTATGCCGAACCCTGGGGTGGAGGCATGCATGACGCTTTGATGACGCTGTCCGCCGAGCGCCTGTCACCGGATCTTGGTGAGATGGTAACGCGCGCCCTGGATGGCGGCCACGATTGATCGTCAAATAATTCAACAACTTGCGGGCTGTCAAATCACTGTCATCATTTGTCAATATTGTAATGAAGTGGCAACAGTCCAAATATGACAATGACGAACAAGCAGGTTTTGGTGGTCGAAGATGAAAGCTCGATCCGCGAGATGGTTCGCTTCGCGCTGGAGCGCGCGGATTTCTCGGTGGCCGAGGCGGCGGACGTGGCGCAGGCGCGGGTGCGGATCGCCGATGCGCGTCCCGATCTGATTCTGCTCGACTGGATGATGCCCGGCGTGTCCGGTGTGGAGTTCGCGCGCGAACTCAAGAGCAGCCCGACCACACGCGATATTCCGATCATCATGGTCACGGCGCGCGCCGAAGAGGAAGACCGCGTGCGCGGGCTCAACCTGGGCTGCGACGATTACGTCTGCAAGCCGTTCTCGTTTCCGGAACTGATCGCGCGGATACAGGCGGTGATGCGTCGCAGCATGCCGGGCGGGGAAGAGGAGAAGCTGCGGATTTCCGGCCTGGAAGTCGACGCGGCGAGCCAGCGGGTGACCGCCAGCGGCGAACCGGTACGGCTCGGCCCGACCGAATATCGATTGCTGCATTTCTTCGTCAGCCATCCGGAACGGGTGTATACGCGCGAACAGGTACTCGACCGCGTGTGGGGACAGAACGTCTATGTCGAGGAGCGCACGGTCGACGTGCACATCAGGCGGCTGCGCAAGGCGCTGGCGCCGCATGGCTATGATGCGATGATCCAGACGGTGCGTGGAACGGGCTACCGGTTTTCGGAGACGGTCTGAGCGTGCCTGGTGAGCGGCGTCATCGTTTCGCAGCCCGCTGCCGTTAAACTCGTCCCATGCCTGTATGGACTTCTGAGCGCCGATGGACACCGGTTTGATGCAAGCGGCCTGGCGGCGCGAGATCGCGAGAATGATCGCGCTGCTGCTGGTCTTCGGCGTTGCCGGTGGCCTGCTCGGTCATGTCTGGGCCGGTCTTGTGATGGCGCTTGCGATCTGTCTGGCGCTGCAGCTGCGCATGTTGCGCTGGCTGTCGCGTTGGGTGGTTCATCCCAAGCGCGTCGATCTTCCGGATCCGACCGGCGTCTGGGGCGAGGTCTTCGAGCAACTGCTCGAAATGCAGAAGCGCAATCGCAAGCGCAAGAAGCGCCTGGCCGCGATCGTGGCCGAATTCCAGTCTTCAACCGCCGCCTTGCCGGACGGTGCCGTGGTGATGTCGTCGCGTGGCGAGATCGTCTGGTTCAACAGTTCCGCGCAGATTCTGCTGGGCCTGCGTTCACCGCAGGACGTGGGGCAGCGCATTGCCAACCTGGTGCGTCATCCATCGTTCGCCAATTATCTGGCGGCCGAGCAGTTCGAATCCGATGTCGAGGTGATCTCGCCGATCAACGAGCACGTGACGCTGGCGATGCGCATCATTCCCTATGGCGAAGGACAACGCCTGCTGATCGTTCGTGATGTCAGTGAGCATCGGCGTCTGGAAGTGATGAGGCGCGACTTCGTCTCCAACGCCTCGCATGAACTGCGCACGCCGCTGACGGTATTGCGCGGCTACCTCGACATGATGGAGCCGGATACGCGCGGCAAGGGTGCACTGCTCGAATGGAAGGCGCCGATCGGCGAGATGCGTGCCCAGGCGACGCGCATGGAGTCCTTGATCACCGATCTGCTGAAGCTGGCACGACTGGAATCGGATTCCTCGGTCGCTCGTCAGGAACTGATCGACGTGCCGCATCTATTGCATCGCATCGCCGAGGATACGCGGCGACTGTCACCCGACCGGCACACCGTGGAAGCCGCCATCGAAGCGGATATCAAACTGCTGGGCCGCGATTCGGAATTCCACAGTCTGTGCCAGAATCTGCTGCAGAATGCGATCCAGTATTCGCCCGACGGCGGGGCTGTTCGTTTGCGCTGGTGGGGCGACGAGGACGGCGCGCACCTGTCGGTGGCCGACAGTGGCCTGGGGATCGACGAGGCCGATATTCCACGGTTGACCGAGCGCTTCTACCGTGTCGATGTGGCCCGCTCCCGCTCGCGTGGCGGCACCGGCCTGGGCTTGGCGATCGTCAAGCACGCGCTCGAACACCACGAGGCCAGATTGGAAATTGTCAGTCAGCCGGGCATCGGCAGCACCTTCATCTGTCATTTTCCGGCGCACCGGGTTCAGCGTGCGCAGCCGATGGTCGTCAACGGCTGAAACCGCGGCAGTTCCTGTTCAGCAATGGCGATGACGTCAACACGCTGAAATTCAACTCCAGCACACTGCCGAGCTTTGCGCCGCAGGTGGATGATCCGCCACGCGTGTGACGCGGTAAGCTGTCGTACGGCGCGATCCTGCAATAATTGGAGCTCCCCACGCCGGGACATCAAGGACCCGCCCCTGTGTGTCAACCTACCACTGGACAGCTGATGTTCTGGATAACATAGAAACAGGGCCAGTTTAGAGACTGGAAAGATGCCGAAGCCGATGCGACCCGAGATTCAAACCCAAGTGATGCCCGAGCCTGCGCTGGAGAAGCGAAGCCGTCGATCGTTTACGACGGAGTACAAGCTCAAGATACTGTCGCAGGCTGATCAGTGTGCTCGCGGCGAGCTCGGTGCGTTGCTGCGCAAAGAGAAGCTCTACAGTAATCAGCTGCAGCAGTGGCGTCGCGAGTTTGCCGAACGCGGCATAGCGGGGTTGGCGAAGACGGCACCGGGGCCGCAGGCGCGGCTTACGCCGGAGCAGCGCGAAGTCGAGCAGTTGCGCAAGCAAAACCAGCGTCTGCTGCGACAGCTGGAAGTGGCCAATGGTTGTCTTGACCTCCAAAAAAAAGCTTTGTCGATGATGGAGTTGGCCAAGACTGGACGCGACGAATGAATCTGGTCAGCCAGCGTTCCGCCGCCGTCCCCTTGACGAGAGCATGCCAGGTGTTGGGCCTGAATCGCAGTTCGGTGTATGAGCGCCTCCGACCCCGCGATTGTGCGCCGACACAGCGGTGTAGGACGCCGCAGCCGCGTGCGCTCTCGGGTGAGGAGCGCCAGCAGGTGCTGGACGTGCTTCACAGCGCGCCGTATCGCGATCAGCCACCGATTCAGGTCTATCAGCAACTGCTTGAACAGGATGTTTATCTGTGTTCGGTCAGCACGATGCACCGGATCCTGCGCAACATGGGCGAGAGCGGTGAACGCCGCCCGCAACGCCCTGCGCAACATCATGCGGTGCCCCGGTTGGCCGCGCACGGCCCCAATCAAGTCTGGACCTGGGATATCTCGAAGCTGGCGACCGCCGTCCGGGGTGTTTATTTATCCCTGTACGTGGTGCTGGACCTGTATAGCCGCTACGTGGTCGCCTGGATGGTCTCCCGCAAGGAAAACAGCGCCTTGGCCCAGCAACTCCTCGACGAAGCCCTCGTCCGATACGCCATCCCCAAGGGCCAGCTGACGCTGCACCAGGATCGCGGCTCGCCGATGATCGCCCACAACTTCCTCGACCTCATGGCCGAGATGGGCGTCACCGCCAGCCACAGCCGGCCGCGAGTGAGCAACGACAACCCATTCAGCGAAGCCCAGTTCAAGACCCAGAAAAGTCAGCCCGACTATCCCGGCAAATTCCAGAGTTCCGACCATGCCCGCCGCTGGTGCGCCGACTATTTTGACTGGTACAACCGTTCCCATCACCACTCGGGGCTGGCCGGCTTCACGCCCGAACAAGTCTTCACCGGCGCGTATGTGACGGTCGCCGCCGACAAGCAAGCGGTGCTGGATGCGGCCTACACCGCCCACCCACAACGCTTCGTCCGCGGCAGGCCGCGCGTTCAGATGCCACCGGAGGTCGTCACCATCAACCCCGTAACGCCCGAGCAACTCGCCGACGGCATCTCCCCCGAGGTCAACTTCCCGACCTTGACCGCCGCGCGCCGCAAAAGTGAGTTAATTTCCAACTGATTGTCCAAAATAGGTTGACATGTTCCGCGCCGGGTCGAGAGGAATGAGGCATATGGTCGAAAAGTCGTTGTACAGCAAACACATCTCCACCCAGTTCAACGCCGAACTGGAGGACGTGCGCCAGCGCGTGCTGGCGATGGGTGGGCTCGTCGAGCAGCAGATCATCGATGCCACGCGCTCGCTGATGGAAGGCGACGGCATGCTCGGCGAAACCGTGCGCAGGAACGACTACAAGATCAATCAGCAGGAAGTCTTCATCGACGAGGAATGCAGCCGGATTCTGGCGCGTCGACAGCCTACCGCCAGCGACCTGCGGCTGGTCTACGCGGTAATCAAGACCATTACCGATCTCGAACGCATCGGCGATGAAGCCGAGCGTATCGCGCGCATGGCTGCCGATCTGGCTTCACAGGAGCGCCTGCGTTACGGCTACAACGAGATTCAGCATCTGTCCAAGCACGTCTCGCAGATGGTGCACGATGTGCTCGACGCTTTCGCACGCATGGATATCGAGGCGGCTCTGGCAGTCGCCAAGGAAGACGTCACGGTTGACCGCGAGTACGAGGCACTGATGCGTCAGTGCATCACCTTCATGATGGAAGACCCACGCCAGATCCGGCGCGTGATGGATCTGATCTGGGTGGTCCGCTCACTGGAGCGTATCGGGGACCACGCCGGCAATATCGCCGAGTACGTGATTTTCTTCGTCAAGGGCAAGGACGTGCGGCATCTGAGTCTCGAACAGATGGAGCGGCACGTGCGCGGGGAAGACGTTTTGCCGGGGAACGGTCCTTCGGCAGGCGCGCAGTAGCCCCGAAACGGTCAATCAGTCCCATTGCGTGGTGCTTCGGGCCGATGAAGCTCGGCGTCGATATTGACGTCTCAATAGCCAGATGAACGTGCACCGCGCCAGCTTCTATCAGAGACTGACCGGTGTCACCTCGGGCAGTCGGGCCTCGATGCCGGGGCCCAGCTGATCGTGCCAATGGCGATGGTTGTAGACCTCGCCCTCGTCGCGCACGCGCCTGACCCGTGAAAGGTCGACTTCGGCGTAGACCCAGCTCGGATCGTTGAGGCCGCCCTGCACGAGGATGCCGTTGTCCGGGAAGCCGCGATCGGGCGGGCCGAAGATCGCGGCCGATCCATGAGAGACGTCGATCGCCGGCGACCACGGCGCGGTGCCGACCAGCGGAATCTGGACCGTGAAACATTGGTTCTCGAGCGCGCGCGCGGCGCAACCGGTACGAACCCGATGGTAGCCTCCCAGCGTATCGGTGCAGCTCGGCGCCAGAATCAGTTCGGCGCCGGCCTCGACCTGCGCGCGGGCGAGCAGCGGAAATTCGATGTCGTAGCAGATATTGATGCCGAAGCGGCCCAACTCGGTTTCAAACAGTTTCAGCGGCGCGCCGCCACGGATGTCCCATTCCTCGCGTTCGAAACGCGTCATTACGCGCTTGTCCTGATGCTCCATGCCGCCGTTCGGCGCGAACACCCAGGCGCGATTGACGTAGACGCCGGTGTCCATTTCCCAGGGATAGCTGCCGGCGACAATGTAGACGCCGTGACGCTGCGCGAGGCGCTGATGCAACGCGACGTAATCGTCGCGATAGCGCTGGATCTCGCCGATCTGACCGAGCACGTCGGCCTGCATCGGCTCCGGCAGCAGTCCGGCCAGTACCATCGACGAATACTCCGGGAACACCAGCAAGCGTGCGTGCTGACGCACCGCCTCGGCCACCCAGTCGGCGACAGTTTGTTCAAACTGCGACCAGTTCTCCGGCTTGAGCGTCGGAAACTGGGCAGCGGCCAGCACGAAGGGATTGCTCATCAAGCGTCCAGATTCTTGAGCCAGAAGCTCATCGGTTTTTCGGTGGATTGCTCCTGCCCCAGGTCCGGCCAGGCGAACGAGGTTCGCAGGTCGGGCCGGGGCTGGTAGCCGCGCCGCCGCCAGAACGCATCATTGGGGACGTAATCAACAGGCCGGGCAGGGTCCCGATCATCGCGCTCCACAGCGCAGAACGCACAGAGGTTCAGCCCCTGTGCGCGCGCGTGAGCCTCCCGTAACTCGAAGAACTTCACGCCCAGTCCGAGGCCGCGGTATTCCGGCAGCAGGACGGATTCGCCGAAATAGTCGATTCGTTCGACGTCCAATCCGACACCTTCGAACGGAGCCCGGACCTCGGTGCTTTCGTCGGCCAGCGGAATCGCGGTGGTGGCGCCAACGCAACGCCCACCGTCCCAGACCAGTACTGCAAGGCTTCCAGGGCAGCGCAGGTAGGTCTGCAGATACTGGCGCTCGTATTCCAGAGAGCCCGCGTACAGATAGGGCCAGTCGCGAAACACCCGCATGCGCACGCGCGCCAGCGCCTCGAGGTGCAGGGCGATTTCGGGGCCGCTCAGCGGCATCAGTCGCAGGCCCTCGTGTTCGAGCACCATCAGGCCTCGGTACCCACTTGTGTCAGCCAGTCCTGAAGATTGTAGTAATTGCTGATGCGGGCCACCTTGCCGGCCCGTAGTTCGAAGAAGGCGCCGCCCGGTAGGCGATAGGTCTGGCCACGGGCTTCGGGCAGGCCCTCATCGGTGTTCAGGTAGGTGCCGAGTACCGTGAACTCCACGGCGCAGCGGGTGCCGTCCGGGTTGCTCATGATCTCGATATTCTCGATCCGTTCGCGATAACAACGGTTCATGCGATGCATGAAGGCAATGAAGGCCTCCCGCCCCAGCTCACGCCCCGCCTGATTGATATCGTGAACCACGTCGTCGGCCAGCAAGTCGACGAAGCGGTTCCAATCGCCGGCATTGAACGCGGCGTAATAGCTCTGCAGGAGTTCATGTGCTGCGCGGCTCATGGGCTCGGCATCCTGATCGACGGGGGAACCGCCAATTTTAGCTGCTTGTGAGCCGATCACGGAACCGGTTGGGCCGAATCTTGCGTTCAGACTTGCTATTGCCGGTGAGCACAACAAGGGGCGGGGATGTTCAAGGTCTTGGTGGTCTATTTCACGCAGACGGGCCAGCTCGGGCGCATCGTGCGCTCGGTAATGGCGCCGTTCGAGGAAGCCGAGGGTGTGGAACTGGTCTACGAACAACTGGAACCACGTAAACCCTATCCGTTTCCGTGGCCGATCGTGAGTTTTTTCGATCAATTTCCTGAAAGCGTGCACCGCGATGGCCCGGAACTGCAGCCCACGGCGTTCGATCCGGACGCGGACTACGATCTGGTAGTGCTGGGATGGCAACCCTGGTATCTGTCGCCGTCGCCACCCACGTCGGCCTTTCTGAAGTCCGAAGCGGGGCGCCGCGCGCTCTCCGGCAAGCCCGTGGTCACCATCATCGGTTCGCGCAACATGTGGCTGATGGGGCAAAAAGCGGTGCGCGAGATGATCGTTGAAGCGGGCGGGCGCCTGGTTGCCAATATCGCACTGGTTGACCAGGGATCTCCGGCGGCCACCTTTGTGACGACGCCATTGTGGCTGTTGACCGGTTTTCGCAAGGGCGTCCGCGGCGTGTTGCCGCCAGCCGGCGTGGCCGAGCACGAGATCATCGGCGCACGCCGCTTCGGCACGCCGCTGCTGTCCGCGCTGATGGAGGGCCGTCTGGGCTCCGGTGAAGTGCTGCTGGACCCGGCGGAAGCGGCGCCGGTCAATCCGAAGTATGTGGTGGCCGAGCAACTCGGCTGGCGCAGTTTCTTCGTCTGGGGCTGGCTGGTGCGTCTGGCCGGTCCGCAGGGGCGTTGGTTGCGGGTGCCGCTGCTGGCCGTTTACACCGTGTTTCTGTGCGCGGCGATCTGTACCGTGGTGCCGCTGACGGTGCTGGCGCGTCTGCTGCTGGGCTTCGTGCCGGCCTATCGGCGCTGGATCGACCGGCGTGTGGCGTTCTTTGAGCGCTGCGGCGAACCGTCCTAGAATGAGAAAACCGGACGCGCCGTGGCGGCGCGTCCGGTTTCGGCTGAGCCTCAGACCACGGTCAGCGCCATGCCGGCGACGGTGAAGCGCCCGCTCTCGGGGACTGCGCAGAAGATCTTCTGGCCCTTCTTGAGCTTGCCGGAGTGCAGCAGTTCGTCGAGGATGATGTAGATCGAAGCGGAGCCGGTATTGCCGCATTCGGCCAGGTTGGTAAACCACTTGTCGTCGCCGACGTTGATGCCGGCCTCTTTCATGCCGCCGTCGAGCCGCCCCTTGAAGTACATCGACGACAGATGCGGCAGGAACCAGTCGACTTTTTCGAAGTCCACGCCGTGCTCGTCGCGCGCGACGCACAAGCCCGCAACGCCGACCCGCACCATGTGTTCTTCCAGCGCGCGGACGTCCTGCTGCAGCAGTAGATAGCCTTTGCGCACCACGTCGAAGATATCTTCCTCGTCCGTCCAGTACTTCCAGCCACCGTCCTTGTCCTTGTTGAGGCCGTTGTACATGCAGGTGGGGGTTTCGCCGGACCAGCAGCGCACGTCGATGGCGTCAATGCGCAGATTGAGCTGACCGGGCCGCGGCTCGGCTTCCATCATCACCGCGCCCGCACCGTCGGAGAGCATCCAGCGCAGGAATTCCTTCTCGAAGCTGACCATGGGGGCGAGGTCCTTGCCGGCCTCAATTTCGGAGGTCATCGCGGTGTAAGCCTTGCGCGCCATGAAGGCGCTGGCACGCTCCGAACCGGTGGCGACGAAATTCTTCTTCAGGCCCAAGGCCATGCACATCCACGCGTATTTCATGGAGGTCATGCCGGACGCGCAGACGCCGGCCGTGGACATGATTTCGGCAGGCGCCATGCCCAGCTCGCCGGCCACCATGTTGGAGTGGGACGGCAGCAGCTGATCGGGCGACGCGGAGCCGCAGGCAAGGCCTTCGACCGCGTCCAGCGGCATGTCGAGCTGCGCGGTCAGCTTGCGCACGGCTTCGGCGGTCAGCTCGGCGTTGGTATGCGTACGCTTTCCGGTTTCGGGGTCGATCGCGTAGTGACGGTGCTTGATGCCATTGTTCTGAAGAACGAACAGCTTCACGCGTGGCGACTGGTTCTCGATCTTGCCGAGTATGGCTTCGATGCGGTCGTTGCCGACCGGCTCGTTGGGAAGAAATGAGGCGACGTCAGTGATGTAGACCGTATTCATGGCACTTTCGGGCAAGGTGGGGGCGGCATGACCGTCGGGGGACGGTCACCATTTCGGTGCTTCAGGGGCCAGGTTGTCGTGGGTTTGGCGGCGCTGCAGATTCCTTACATCACATCGAACGCATCGCGAGAATCGTGTTGCAACCGCCGAAGCCGAAGGTATTCGACAGCAGTGTCTTGACCTTCACGTCCCTGGCCTCGTTGGGAACGTAATCGAGATCGCAGTTCGGATCACGCTCGTGATAGTTGATGGTCGGTGGTACCACGCCTTCGCGCAGCGTCATGCAGGCCGCGACGAACTCGATTGCACCGGCAGCCCCCATGGTGTGTCCGAGCATCGACTTGATCGAGCTCATCGGCACCTTGTAGGCGTGGTCGCCGAATGCAGCCTTGACCGCATGCGTTTCGGTGGAATCGTTGGCGGACGTGGCGGTGCCATGCGCGTTGATGTAGTCGATGTCGTCGACATTGAGCTCCGCGTCTTCCAGGGCGCGTTTGATCGCCTTGGTTTGGCCTTCCGCGCTCGGGCGCGTGGCGTGGAAGCCGTCATTGTTGAAGCCGTAGCCCACCAGTTCGCAATAGATCGTGGCTCCACGCTTCCTGGCATGCTCGTATTCTTCGAGCACGACGACGCCAGCGCCTTCGGACAGCACCAGTCCATCGCGATCCCGGGCGAACGGACGCACCGCTTCACCCGGGTTGTCGTTGCGCGTGGACATCACGCGCAGCGCATTCCAGCCGCTGAAGATGCCGTAGGACAACGGCGCCTCGGTGCCGCCGGCCACCATCGATGTGGCGTAGCCGTGCTGGATCAGCCGGAAGGCTTCACCGATGGCGTTGGAGCCGGACGAGCAGGCGGTGGATACGGTGAACGTCGGGCCGCGCAATTTGTGGCGAATGCAGATGTGCCCGGCCGCGGCGTTGAACATCGACAGCGGAACGGTCAGTGGGCTGACGAAACGCGGACCCTTGCTGTGCAGCGCCTTCTGCTGCGTGTCGATGGTGTTGATGCCGCCGATGCCGGTGCCGATGACGACGCCAGTCTTGTCCTCGTCGACGTCGCTCAATCCGCTGTCCGCCATGGCTTCGTCGGCTGCGAACAGTGCGAGCTGACAGACACGGTCGAGGCGGTGCGCGTCCGGATAGTCGATATCGGCGACCTTGAAGTCCTTGATTTCACCACCGATGCGGGTCCGGAACGGTGCGGCATCGAAGGCATCGATTGAGGTCACCCCGGTGCGGCCCGCGGTGATGCCGTTCCAGAACGCCTGGCGACCGACGCCGACCGAGGTGACCGCGCCGAGACCGGTGACGACGACTCTATGCCGCTGCATTTTCTTTCTTCGCAAGTTGTTCTTTGACGACCTTCACGATCGAGTCAAAGTCTGAAATTTCCTGGCCGGCGTCATCCGGGAACGAGATGCCGAACGAGGTTTCGACTTCGAAGATCGTCTCCAGGAACTGCAGGGAATCCGCGCCCCAGTCCGACAGTTTCGATCCGTGCGTAATGATTTCCTTGTCGATCTTCAGGTTTTCGGCGAGAAGCTGGCGGAGCTTTTCTTCGATGGTGTCGTACATGGTTCAATCCCCTTGCGAGCGTATGAAAAAATAAAATCGGGCTTCCTGCCGTGTTCAGGTCAGGTACCCGTACTGACGCAGGCTGTCACCTGCGATCGACTCCACCACGTCGAACGAGCCATAGCTGTTCTTGTGGTGGAGTACCCCAACCTTGGCCAGCAAGCCATCCAGCTTCGGCTTGCCGCGTTTGATTTTTGGAAGGCCGCAGAACTTGAAAATCCTGTTGATCTCGCTGCGCGGGCTGGCGAGCACGTCTTCGTAGCGGACTTCATGGAAGTTCCGAATCTGCGGCCGAACCTCGTTGATGAACTTGACCGAAGCATCCCAGACGTGCGCGGTGGTGCGTACGTCTTCAAGGCCGTACTGGGCAGCGTGCTCCGACAGGCCGGTGACGCGCGGGTAGGGCACAAAGGCCTGATCCTTGAAGTACGGATGTCTGGTCTTGAGATCCTGTTCACGTTGCAGCCGGTAGAGCTTGAGCAGGGAATTGGCCACCATGCGACCGTCACGCACCAGATAGACGAAGCGTGCGTCCGGAAACAGATCCTGCAGCAGCAGGATTTCGGTCAGAAGTGCCGGAGACTTGTTGAGGAAGCGGTGGCCGCCACTTTCACGGAAGCAGTCGATGACATGCTTGATGCCGTCGTAGAGTCTGTCGATATCCTGCTGTTGCAGGTCGCTGGCGCGCATCCGCCGCGGCGCCAGCGAGAACGGCTCGAACTTGAGGCATTCGCCCCAGAAGCGCATCGCCTCGGATGGCGAGCTGCCGTCGACCATGACGCTGTCCTTCAGATAACGCTCGCCGCGCACATCCAGGCGCAGCGTTCGGCGCAGCCAGTCCGCTGCCTTGAAGGTGCGCGGGTCGACGAACACATCCATCGCGTGCGTGAAGTAGGCGATGTCTTCGTGCGTGGACAGGATTTCCTGCAACATCGTGGAGCCGCAGCGCGGCGTGCCGATGATGAAGATCGGCGCCTTGATCTGGATGTCGTCGATCTTGCCACGCATCATCGACAGGCTCATCGCCCGCACCAGCATCTTCAGCGGCAGCGGCTGTTCGAGCGGGATCAGGTGCTGGTTCTTCCACTGCCGCGACAGCAGCAAGCGGGACGCCAGGTTTCGGTACTGGTCCGTTTTCAGCGTTGCGGGTTCGGCCATCACTTGCCTGTCGCTCCTGAGCGCCGTTTGAGCCGGACCGGCACGCCGCCCACCGGAATCAGAGTGATCGAAGCGAATGGTTTCGGAGGCTTGTCGCCAGCGTATTCGAATTCGAACTGCTGGACGAAACTTGCCAGCAACAGCACGGCCTCCATGATGGCGAAGCGGTCGCCGATGCAGGTTCGCGGTCCGCCGCCGAATGGCATGAACACATAGCGTGGCAGGCGGGAATCCAGGCCGTCGGACCAGCGCTCCGGTTTGAAGTCGTTGGCATCGTTGAAATAGCGTGGGTCGCGCTGCATCGCCCAGGGAGAGATGTAGATCAGTGATCCGGCGGCGATCGGATAGCCGCCGATCTCGCAATCGTCGACCGCTTGGCGCGCCACCAGCGAAACCGGCGGGTAGAGGCGCATGCTTTCGCGCACGGTCCATTCCACCGCCTGCAGCACTGCCAGGTCCGCCGCCTGCGGGGCACGGCCGGCCAGGGCTTGGTCGATCGCGGTGTGCAGCGTCTCCTGCCATTGCGGATGCTGCGTCAGCAAATACAGCGTCCAGCTCAAGGCGGTGGCGGTGGTGTCATGTCCGGCGACGAACAGCGTGATGGCCTCATCGCGAATCTGCGCGTCGGGCATCGGCTGGCCGTCTTCATCGCGCGCTTGCATCAGCATCGCCAGCAGCGTTCCGCGTTCGTCCAGGTTCTTGCGGTGCTGGGACATGAACCGCGCCACCAGCTTGTCGATGCGCGCCACGGCCCGCCGGTAGCGGCGGACATTGCGCGTCGGCGCCCAATCCGGGGCGACCAGCGGGTGCAACATGCGTTCGGTGATCCCGCCTAGCAGATCGTCCATGGCCGAGCCGACTTCGGCGACATCCCCCGCCACATCCTCGTCGAACAGCGCGCGGGCCACGACCTTGGACGCGATGTCACGCATGTCCACATACATGTCGCGCACCTCGCCGTCCCGCCACTCGCCGACCAGCTCGGCGGCGTAGTCGGACATGATGCGGCCGTACTCGGCAATGCGGTCGCGATGAAAGCCGGGCGCCGCGAGGCGGCGCTGCTTGCGCCACTGATCGCCGTCCGCCGACAGCAGCCCCCAGCCGAACACACGGCGCACGCGGCTGAAGAACATCTGGTGTTTGACGAAATTGCGGTAGTTGCCGAGCAGCACGTACTCGTTGAGCTCGGGGTCGGCAATCAGATAGGCGGCGCGATGCACCATCCGCAGTTTGACGATGGGCCCGTACTCGCGGGCGCAGCGTTCGAGGAATCCGTTGAGGTCGCGGCCGAAGTCGAGAATGTTGCCCAGCAACGGGCGGCCAGGCGGGCCGAGGGGTCTGGGTGCGGCAATGGCTAGCGACAACGACGACACAAAAAGCCCCCTGATTTGTAAGTTTTCCATCAAGGCAGCTCTTACGGCTGCTTACAAAAGGAATAACGTTCTTACGATTGGGACTATGCAAAGCGTGGGCCAACATCGCGACCCAGATGTGCTGAATGTGCACTGAATCACGTTCTGGCCGAAGGGCCGCGCCGGGGTGCCGGGCCTGCCGCAATAGGGTTCAAATCTTGCTTGCGCCCTTCGACGCGGCTCGGGAGGCCGCTCACTCCTTGGGGAAACAACCGCGTGGATATTGTTGTCGACATACTCAAACAGCTGAATATCGTCCCGGTGCCGCTGCTGGATGGGCAGGCACAGGTGGTGCGCGCTCGCGCCTTGCTCGAAGCCAATCGGGAAGGCGTGTTTCATGCCCTGGCCGAGTCTCCGGACGGAATGACCAGCGCGGAACTGGCCGAAAAGCTGGGATTCGCGCCCGACGGCGCCAACGTGCTGCTGCGCGCCCTGAACAGCATGGGTTACCTGCGCGAACGCCGTGGTCGCTACAGCAACGGGCGCTGGGTGCGACGCTGGATACTCGATCCCAAGCGCGGTCTGCACTACATGCTGCGCTTGCAGCTCTATACGTATCACCGTCTCGAAGGTTTGGGGCAGAACCTCAAGACCGGCCGGCCGACCATGGATTTCCATGCGATGGACGCGGCCAATCCGACGCCGCAGCAGGAAACCTATACACGCGCCATGCGCGAGGCGGCACGCCTGATCATTCCGGACCTGTTGAAGCGTGCGGCGGTGCCGCCGAAGGTCGAGCGGATGCTGGATATCGGCGGGGCGCATGGTGAGTACTCACGCGCCTTCGTCAATCGCTTTGCGGGGCTCAAGGCCAAGATGATCGATCTCGCCGGACCGGTGGCCACGGCGGCGAAGATCATGGAGGAGGAGGGCAATCCCGAAGGCCTGGAGCTGGCGGTCGGTGATGCCCTGCGAGACGACTTCGGCAAGAACTGGGATCTGGTGCTGCTCGCCAACATGGTGCATCTGTTCAATACCGAACAGAACGTGGACATGTTCAAGCGTTGCCGCGCCGCCCTCAAACCGGGCGGCAGCCTGCTGGTGATGGATCAGTTCACCGGTTTGGGGCGCCGCCGTGACCACATTTTCGCGGTGATCTCGCTGAACTTCTTCAACGTGGGCGGCAAGGCCTACGACGTTTCCGAGATGAACGCGATGCTGCGCGAGGCCGGTTTCGACAAGATCCAGAGCAAGCCGTTTTCACTGAGAACGCCGGGCGCACTGATTCAGGCCTGGGCATAGCTCAGCGAGCCTTCGGGGTCGGGGCGCGCGGTTTGCTGCCCTATCCCGGGGCACGTGCGGCGCGGCGTCGTTCCCACACAGTCGTCAGTGGGACCGCGGCGTGCTGATAGCTCAGAGAAAACTCGTCGAGCTTGCGTCGCGCGGCGTCCGCGGACTGAGATTCCGGCAGTACGAAGGCGTCGAAGCCGCAGCGACGCATGAAGTGAATCTGGTCGACGTGGACCTCGCCAGCTGCTCGAATCTGACCGGTGTACCGATAACGATCACGCAGAACCCGCGCCTGGCTGTAGGCCCGGCCGTCCGCGAACTTGGGGATTTCGAGCAGCAGCATCGGCCGGTCGAGCAGTTCGGTGGCGAATTCGTCGACATTCTCGGTGTTGGGAATGCTGACGGCGACCTCCAAGCCAGCCGGCGCCTTACCAACCTCGCGCCAGCGCGCCAGACTGACGACCACGCGCCCGCTTTCGGGCCATGCGGCTTCGTCACCGAGTACGGTCCAGTCGTCGCTGGCAAGCTGGCCATCCGCCAGAATCAGCGAGCTCATGCCAAGGCTTCCGCAGGCGTTTCGGCGCTGTCGTAGAGGCGTGCCTTGAACGGCGGCATGCCGACACGGCGGTAGGTGGCGAGGAAGCTCTCCTCGGCATCGCTGCGCTGTTCCAGGTAGACCTCGACGATCTTCTGCACGGCGCCCGCGATGTCGGCGCGCGAAACCGACGGGCCGGTTCGGTCGCCCAGGGAAGCGTCGTCCTCGGCCGAGCCGCCGAGCGTGATCTGGTACCACTCCTCACCCTTCTTGTCGACGCCGAGGATGCCGATGTGGCCGACGGTGTGGTGGCCGCAGCCGTTCATGCAGCCGGACATCTTCATCTTGATCTCGCCGATGTCGTGCTGATAGTCGAGGTCATCGAAGCGGTCGAAGATGTCCTGGGCCACGCTGATCGAGCTGGCGTTGGCGAGCGAGCAGAAGTCCAGGCCGGGGCAGCAGATCAGGTCGGTCAGCAGGCCGATGTTCGGCGTCGCCAGCCCCAGTTCGGACAGGCGCTGCCAGACCGCGTAGACATCGCGGTCGGCGACGTCGGCCAGGACCAGGTTCTGGTCGTGCGTGGCGCGGATTTCGCCGGCGCTGTAACGGTCGGCCAGTTCGGCCACCGCGTCCATCTGCTCCGCGGTGACGTCGCCGGGCGCGATGCCGTTGGCCTTGAGCGAGACGAACACGATCGAATAGCCGGACACGCGATGCGGCGCAAGGTTGCGGCGGGCCCAGCTGGCGAAGCGGCTGTCCACTGCCAGTTTCTTCGCGTAGCCCGCTTCCTCAGCCGCCGCTTCGTCGTACTGCGGCAGTTCGAAGCGGCTCTTGATGTCCTCGATGTCCTGCGGCTGCAGACGCAGATTGGAATCCTTCAGCGCGTTCCATTCGGCCTCGACCATCTGAGCGAACTTTTCGGGGCCGGTGGCCTTGACCAGTACCTTGACGCGCGCGCGATGGATATTGTCGCGACGGCCGAGACGGTTGTAGATGCGCAGCACCGCTTCAAGATACGAGATCAGGTCGAGTTCCGGCAGAAACTCGCGAATCTTGTGACCGATCATCGGCATGCGGCCGAGACCGCCACCGACATAGATCGAATAGCCGAGCTCGCCGGCCTCGTTGCGCACGATATGGACGCCGATATCGTGGACCTGCGTCGCCGCGCGATCACGCGTGGACGAGGAGAACGCGATCTTGAACTTGCGCGGCAACCAGTTGAATTCCGGGTGGAACGTGGCCCACTGGCGCGTCAGCTCGCAATACGGGCGGGGGTCGACCAGTTCGTCGCGCGCCACGCCGGCCAGGTGGTCGCTGGTGATGTTGCGGATGCAGTTGCCGGAGGTCTGGATCGCGTGCATTTCCACCGAGGCCAGATCGGCCAGGATGTCCGGCACTTCCTCCAGCTTCGGCCAGTTGTACTGGATGTTCTGGCGTGTCGTGAAGTGGCCGTAGCCCTTGTCGTAGCGGCGCGCGATATGCGCCAGCATGCGGAGTTGCCGGGAGGCGAGCAGGCCGTACGGAATCGACACCCGCAGCATCGGCGCGAAGCGCTGAAGATACAGGCCGTTGCGCAGCCGCAACGTCTTGAACTCCTCTTCGTCGAGCTGGCCGGCGAGAAAGCGCTGGGTCTGATCGCGAAACTGTGCAACGCGTTCGTCGACTAGCTTCTGGTCGAATTCGTCGTAGCGGTACATGGCGATGCGTCTCGGTGGCGGTCGGCTTCCGTCGGCACACCGGATTCGGCCGCCGATTTTCAGGGGGCGCGTAGATTAACAGTGTCCCCGTGGGCCTTGGAGGGGATCGAATCAAAAAGCATATTGATATATCGCGGCGCGCGGCGACCGCATGAACGTCAACAGGCCCCTAGCGTTGCTGTCTGGCACCTGCGGCGGTTACCAAAATACCTACCCAGGCCGCAACGCCACCGAAATACCAGGACGCGGACGCCCAGTTATCCGGGAAACAGGCTGTTCCAAACGAGGCCAGCCAAATCGTGAGGCCCAGTAGAAGTAGCCGATTGCGTACAAGCAAATTCATTCCAGCAGCGTAGCAGTAGCAAACCGGCAGTCAATCCGTATGAGCCATAACAAGGCGTTTGGCTTCGGAGGCGAACCACTACGCATTCGTGGCGTCCCGATTCTGCAAGAGACCAGTCGCGGGCCTTTCTCTCGGTCGATCCATATCAGCACTACAACTTTGCCTTGTAGCCAACCCAGACTCACCAGTCGCTCTTCACCATATTGCTCGCGCGTATCCTCCCGCGTGAGCATCGGCTCATCGAATACCGCCTCGCAATCAGCAAGGTCAACCTTGTGTTCTCGCTGGTTCCGGCGCCGTTTGCCAGAATCGTAGGTCATGCTTTTATCGTATATACGATTATTCGGCACGACAAGCTGTCAACTCGACCAACATTTGTGGCCCAACAAGTGTCTGCAGCCGGCCCGAATTCTGAACCGCTCCGGAAATTTCGGAGGCCCCATCACTGGAGTCATGGCAATAGTGTCGAACTATCCCCGGAGATGCAGGAGGGAGCGGTTCGGACGGCGCAGGAGCGCAAGGTGCATGCGCTGCGGCAGGCCAATGAAATTCTGCGCAAGCCGTCCGTCAATCTCACCTATTTAGGTGATCGTGCGCGCTCGCTCTCCACGGTAATCTCTCTGCTGTGTCGTGGTCCAGGGAGGCATTGGGCAACTAATGGATGGAGACTCGCTCGTGAAGATTCTTTGCCGCACGATCACGCTGATGGCAGCTGTTGCCTTGCTTGCAGCGTGTATATCCGAATCAATCGGGGGCGCAGGAGTTTCTGTTACCGGGAAAGCTTGCATGGGCCCAAATTACACCGCTTTAGTTGAGGGCATGCAAGACAAGTGCAAGGCAGGCGATGCAATTGCTACAAAACATCCCGCCTACTTCTGTGACTTCAACTACGCAGTGGTATACAACGATTTCAACTCAGCAATGTGCATTTACTCTGGCGGCCAAAAAGTCGAGCGTGTCACCGGCGCCTAGTCGCCCAACGATGCCTTGCCGCCGCCCCCTGTGCCGCGACCTCTCGTCGGTCGTTCTTTATATGCGGTTGGCTGGAGGTAGGCGCTCGGTGCCAGGCACATGACCCGAATGGCGTCGTTGTATGGCGCAATATCTTTGCTTGCGTCGGGTTAACGCGCGAGACACATGAGGGAGACTGGTTTCGAGAATGATTCCAGCCCAGGAGGGAGCATGTTCGTTCGAATCGCGGGATTTGTCTGTCTGTTCGTGATGGTCGGCATTACGGTTGGACGTTTCGCCACGGACTCGCGCTCGGCGTCGCCGCGCGTTGCGTCTGTCGTGCCGATGCGTGCCGACGGGCTGCTGGACCTGACCTTGGAAATGCCGGGGGGTGAGTCGCGCTCCTTCCGACTGAACCATGTGCCGGGCTTGGTTGGCAGTAGTTACGAAGGTTCGGACGGCGCGGGGGCGACGATCGCCTTCACGCGGATCGGGCCGGCCCTGAGCGGGTCTGTCACGGCGCCAGACGGTCACTTCGATTTGTCCGGCGCCGATGGGCGCATCCATGTGCGGCGAGCGGACTACGGCTATGCCGAGGCCGACGACATGCTGCGGGCACCGGTCGGCGCGGCGGCGGTTACCAAGGCGAAGGCCACCTTGGTGGGGCCGGCCGAACCTCATCTGGATGTGCTGGTCGTCTACGACCCGAGGATCGAAGCCGCAGCGGCGCCGTACTTTCTGCTGACGGCGGCAGCGGACGCTCAGAACTATCTGAATCTGGTGTTCGAAAACTCCGACCTCACTGTGAAACCGCGGCTGGTGGGTCTCGAGCCGCTGGACGTGGGTTTAGGGGACGTTTACGACCTCTTTGATGCTTTGGTTCAGATGGATGGGCAGTGCGAGAATCCGCCGGACTGCGAGGCCGTGGCCGCTCGCGTGGCGGAGCTTCGCGAAGCGTACCGCGCGGATCTGGTCCAATACTGGGGGACCACGACGTCCAGCTCGGTTTCGGGGTATGCGACCCTCTTCAATGGACCCGACGACGAGTTTTCGGCCGAGCGCAGGACGAGCGCTGCTGCTGCCGACGCGGACGATGCCGGGGTATGGCATATCCGTAGCACGACGGTCGCGCATGAGATTGGCCACAACATCGGGGCGGGGCATACACGCGGCCAATCGCCGGGGTGGAAGTCGTATTCGTACGCGTACCAGTGTGGGACTGGGCGGACGGCCGTTGCCAATGATTGCCCGCTTGGCGCATGTACGCAAAGCGCCGACGTTTATAGCAACCCCAACTTCATCTTCGACGGTGCAGCGTGCGGCGTACCGATCGGTGATCCGCTGGAGGCGGACAACGCGTCGACAGCGCGTGAGGCGCTGGACACGGTGACCGGGACATCCACGGAGGTCGTGAGCACTGGTAGTGTGGGCTTCTCTATGGGCTTGCCCGCCTTTCTGCGTGAGCCGGATTCGGGAACGGGCGATACTGTCACGCTGCAGCTGAGCCGCTCAGGTAACGTCGATGCTGCGGGCGAGGTCGACATCGTCTACTTCAAGACCGATGACCCGGCCGCCTATCGTGGCGACACTGGCTATGGGCTGTTCTACGATCAGCGCAAGCGGATCATCTTTGCGGCCGGCGAGCGAACCAAGGACGTGTCACTTTCAATCCCCTATGACGGCGGTGTCACCGGGCAGAGTGTGGATGGTTTCGTCACGGCTCAGCTGCTGTTCCCGACGGGGTTCGATCTCGACGCGAACTCGGGTTCGACGGCGCTCTGGGTGGATTCGGATCATGCGCGGGGTGTGATATCAATGGATGCAGACAATCTGTCCGTCAGCGAAGGACAGGCGGCTTACTTGACGGTTAACCGGTCCGTTAGTGCGTGTCCATCAGTACCCTGCTATCAGGGTTACGCGGCGTTTCGCATCAGCACCAAGGATGGTACGGCCGGCGCGGATTCGGACTATGTTCCGGTGACGGCGGATGTATCGGTTCCGACGCGCAGCGACAATGGTGCGCCTGCACCCCAGCAGTACACCTTCAATGTGCAAACGGTCGATAACGAGACTGTGGACGGGGACCGGACCTTCCAGGTGCGGGTGGAGTCGCCGGAGGTCGCGGGCGGAATTCAGGTGTTGACGATCACTATTCGCGACGATGAGGCCCCGGTCGGCCTGATTCGGATGAAGAATACAAGCGCCTCCGTCAACGAAGGAAGTCCGGTGACAGTGGCCCTGGAGCGTGTCGAGGGGACTTATGGCGAGCTGTCGGTCAAAGTTCGGGCGGCCGTTGCCGGTGGCGACACCGCGCAGACGGCCGACTTCGCCGCCGGCGATGTGACCGTGACGTTCGCTGACGGCGAGACCGCCAAGTCGATGAGCATCGCGACGACGCAGGACGGCGATGAGGAAGCTTCGGAGACGTTCACGGTGTCCCTGGTCGGCGCGACCGCGACGGCGCCCAAGTCGATGGCGGTCACCATCAAGGACGATGATGGCGAGTCCGGCGGCGGTAGCGGCGGTTCGTTGTCACCGGCCCTGCTCGGGCTACTGGCACTGGCGGCGCTTCGGCGCCGGCAGTGGCCGGCCTGCGGGCGCCTTCACGTCTAGATCACGCTCAGTTCCGAAATCAGTCGGCGCGCCTCGCTCATGCGCGATTCGTGCTCCGGGATCGCGGCCACCTTGTCCACGATCTCGCGCGACAGATGGGGCGCAAACAGGTGGATGAAGTCATACATGTAGGCGCGCAGGAACAGGGCGCGCCGAAAGCCGATGTGCGTGGTCGACATTTCAAACAGATGAGCCGCCGGTAGTGCCACCAGGTCCTTGTCGGCCTGCTCGTCGTAGGCGAGGTCGGCGACGATGCCGATGCCCAGTCCCAGGCGCACATAGGTCTTGATCACGTCCGCGTCCACCGCGGTCAGCACCACATCGGGGCGTAGACCGTGTGCGGCAAACGCCTGGTCGAGCTTGGATCGGCCGGTGAAGCCGAAGGTGTAGGTCACGATCGGGTGCTGGCCGATGTCTTCCAAGGTGATGCGGCGTGACAGTTTCGCCAGCGGGTGATCCGGGCGCACCAGCACGCAACGGTTCCAGTGATAGCAAGGCAGCATCACCAGTTCCTCGAAATGTTCCATCGCCTCGGTGGCGATCGCGAAATCGGTTTCGCCGCTGGCGGCGAGTTTGGCGATCTGCGGCGGGCTGCCTTGGTGCAGGTGCAGACGCACCTGCGGGTATTGGCGGCGAAAGCGCTCGATGACGGTCGGCAGCGCATAGCGCGCCTGGGTATGCGTGGTGGCGATCGACAGATCGCCTCGATCGCTGTGCCGGAATTCCTCGGCCACATTCTCGATATTGGCGACGTCCTGCAGGACGCGCTCGGCATATTCGAGGATGCGCTGGCCGGCCGGTGTGATCTCGCTCAGGTGCTTGCCGTTGCGAATGAAGACTTCCACGCCCAACTCGTCTTCAAGCAGCCTGATCTGCTTGCTGACACCGGGCTGGGACGTGAACAGCGCATCCGCCGCAGCGGTCACGTTGAGTCCGCGTTTGGCGACTTCGTGAATGTAGTGCAACTGGCGAAGCTTCATGCGTCGGCGTCCCGGTGTGTCCGGCGGCGGAGTCGCCGCCTTATTCGCTGCGGTTCTCAGCGTATCGAAATTGATACCCGCGCGAAACGTCTCGATATGGTCTGAGCGCGCCGGCTGCGGACGCCCTCCAGGTGCGATACGCTCCCGCGCATGTCCGCCCCCTGGCCGTATTTTCCAATTTTCGTGCGCCTTTCAGGCGAGCCCGTTCTGGTCGTGGGCGGCGGTGAGGTGGCCTTGCGCAAGGTCCGGCTGCTGCGTCGCGCCGGTGCGGATGTCCGTCTGGTCGCGAAGTCGGTGCTGGACGAACTGGCACCGCTGCGGGTCGCCGAGGCATTCGATCCCTCGCAACTGGATGGCTGTCGTATGGCGATCGCCGCGACCGACGACCCGGCACTGAACCGGCGCGTTGCGGCCGAAGCCGAGGCGCGTGGCGTCTGGGTCAATGCGGTGGACGATCCGCAGGCCAGCCGCTGGATCACACCGGCGATCGTGGACCGCAGCCCGCTGTTGATCGCGCTGTCCTCGGCCGGCGCAGCGCCGGTATTGGTACGGCGCTGGCGCGAACGTCTGGAAACCATGCTGCCGTCCGGCTATGGGCGGCTGCTGTCCTATATCGGCGAACGCCGCGCCGCGATCCGCGAACGTGTGCCGCAGGCGATGCGCCGACGGATCTGGGAAGCCTTCCTTGATGGCCCCGCCCCCGAAGCAGTGCTGGCCGGCGATGAGGCCGCGGCCGATGCGGCCCTGGAGCAATTGCTGACGGACACATCGGGCGACGGCGAGGTCTACCTCGTCGGTGCCGGTCCCGGCGATCCCGATCTGCTGACGTTGCGCGCGGTGCGCCTGATGCAGCAGTGCGACATCGTGCTGCACGATGCACTGGTATCGCCGGCCATCATGGAACTGGTGCGGCGCGATGCGGAACGTCTGTACGTGGGCAAGAAGCGCGACAAGCACACGCTGCCGCAGCAGGACATCAACAGCACGCTGGTGCGTCTGGCGCGAGAAGGCAAGCGCGTGCTGCGCCTCAAGGGCGGTGATCCCTTCGTGTTCGGCCGTGGCGGCGAGGAAATCGAGGAACTGGCTGCGGCCGGTATTCCGTTCCAGGTGGTGCCGGGCATTACCGCGGCCAATGGCTGTGCCGCCTATGCCGGCATTCCGCTGACGCACCGAGACTATGCGCAGGCCTGCATTTTCGTGACCGGCCATCCGAAGAAGGATGGCAGTCTCGATCTGCATTGGGACCAACTCGCACGACGCGGACAGACCGTGGTCATCTACATGGGGCTCAACACCTTGCCCGATCTGTGCGCGCGCCTCATCGACAACGGCCTGCCGGCGGACTGGCCGGCGGCCGTGGTGGAAGAGGGGACCTCGGCGCGGCAGCGCGTGGTCACGGGGACGCTGGCCTCATTGCCGCAGGCGGTCCGATCCGCCGCCGTGGAGGGCGCGAGTCTGGTCATCGTCGGCGAGGTGGTGCGACTGCGCGAACAACTGGCCTGGTTCAAGAACAAGGCCTGACAAAGACCGATGCCCAAGAAAAAACGCAGACGCGTCGCGCGTCGACGTGCCGCCTGGCTGCGTGCCACCCTGCTCAGCGTCGTGATCCTGCTGCTGGCAGCCCTGATTCATGTGCTGCTGCCGCCGGCGACGCCGGATGTTTACGGCGGCCTGCCGCAGCCGCAGTCCTTGCCGATTCGGCTGAGTTCGCACGTGTTGCGCAACGAGGGTTTCAGCCTGGCCTACTCGGAGTGGTGGCGCACACCGCTGTGGGTGGCCTACCGATTGTCGGGCCTGCCGGAGGGCGCTTCGCCGCCGCGCCCGGATCATTTCACCAGCGACCGACGCACGCTGTGGCCGGTGGACGAAGCCGATTATTCACATAGCGGTTACGACCGAGGCCATATGGCGCCAAATCATTTGATCGCGAGCCTGTACGGACGCGAGGCGCAGCGCGAAACCTTCCGCATGAGCAATATCGCGCCGCAGACGCCGCGGCTCAACCAACTGATCTGGCAAAGGATCGAGGCCCTGGAGGCGGATGTGATCGCCAGCCGCTATCCGGGCAGCTATGTCCTCGTCGGCCCGGTCTACGAAGCGCCGACCCGGCGTCTGGACAGCGGCGTGGCGGTACCGACCGCCTTTTATCGGATCTGGCTGCGGGTGAGCGGTGATGGCGTGCCGCAGGCACTGGCATTCCTGGTTCCGCAATCGGTTTGCGGCGACGAGCCACTGACCCGTTATCTGGTGTCTGTGGATGCGCTGGAAGCCGCAACCGGACTCGATTTCTTCGCGGCGCTGGACGATGCCCTGGAGGCCCGCTTCGAATCCGCGGTCGCGAGCGACTTCTGGTCGCTCACGTCCTATGCGAACCGCCCGGCGCGCTATGCCTCGTCATTTCGTGGCGGCAGCTGCAAGCGCGAATGAAGCGGATCGATCAGATGCTGCGAACGCCCGATTCACGGGCACCTGCGTCACTGCGGGCCTCGGACGCACCGTCCATGTCCTTGCTGCGCAAGCGCTTGTAGATCGCGCGCTGGATTCCGGCGGAATCCAGCCCGCACTGCGCCAGCAGTTCCTCGCGGGTTCCATGTTCAACGAACTGGTCGGGCAAGCCCAGATTGAGCACGCCGACGCTCTGATGCTGGGCCGCCAGCACCTCGTTGACGGCGCTGCCGGCGCCCCCGAGCACCGAATTCTCCTCGATGGTGACGAGCAGGTCGCTGGACTGCGCCATCTGCAAAACCACGGACTTGTCGATGGGTTTGACGAAGCGCATGTCCACGACCGTGGCGTCCAGGATCTCGGCGGCTTCCAGTGCGGGGGCCAGCATGCTGCCGAAGGCCAGGATCGCCACACGCGGGCGTCGTCGTCCGATCGGCTCGCGCAAAATGCGCGCCTGGCCGATGCTCAGTGGGCGCGGTTCCGCGTCCACCGCCACGCCGGTGCCGCTGCCGCGCGGATAGCGTACGGCGCTGGGGCCGTCATGCTGCAGGCCGGTTTCGAGCATGCGCCGACACTCGTTCTCGTCCGACGGCGCCATCACCACCATATTCGGTATGCAGCGCAGATAGCTCAGGTCGTAGGCGCCGTGGTGGGTGGCGCCGTCGGCGCCGACCAGGCCGCCGCGATCCAAGGCGAACAGGACCGGCAGGTTCTGGATCGCCACGTCGTGTATCAGCTGGTCGTAGGCGCGTTGCAGAAAGGTCGAATAGATCGCGACCACCGGATGCACGCCTTCGGTGGCCATGCCGGCGGCCAGGGTCACGGCGTGCTGTTCGGCGATGCCGACGTCGAAGTACCGGTCCGGGTAGCGCTTTGCGAATTCGACCATTCCGGAGCCTTCGCGCATCGCTGGCGTGATCGCGGCGAGCCGTTCGTTGCGTTCGGCGGCCTGGCACAGCCAGTCGCCGAAAATCTGGGTATAGCTGGGCTTGCCGCCCGGCTTCTTGAGCGGGAACTCGCCGGTCACGGGATCGAACTGGGTGACGCCGTGATATTTGATCGGGTCCGCCTCGGCGGGGTCGAAACCCTTGCCCTTGACCGTGAGCACATGCAGCAACTGCGGGCCGCGAACACACTTGAGTCGCTGGAGGGTCGGCAGCAGGCTGGCCAGATCATGCCCGTCCACCGGGCCGTGATAGTCGAAGCCCAGCGAGCGGAACATCGAACCCGGCGTGTCCAGGTGCACGTCGTTGATTTCGCCTTCAGAGCCGGATTCGTGCGGAAGCGGACGCCCCGGGCGCAGGCGGTGCGGGGCATTGAGCCCGAGCTTTTCGGCGACGCGCGCGGTGTAGTCGCGCATCGCGCCCACGTTCTCGGAAATCGACATGTCGTTGTCGTTGTAGATCACGAGCACGTCGAGGCCGAGATGGCCGATGTGATTGAGCGCCTCGAAGGCCATGCCGGCGGTCATGCCGCCGTCTCCGATCACGGCGATGGCGCGGCGGTCGTCGCCGCGCATCTTCGCCGCGGCGGCGACGCCGGCGGCGGCCGACAGCGAGGTGCTGGAGTGGCCGGCACCAAACACGTCGTATTCCGATTCGGCGCGGTGCGGGAACGGTGCCAGCCCGCCGAAGCGGCGGATCGTTTCCAGACGTGAACGCCGACCGGTGACGATCTTGTGCGGGTAGGCCTGATGGCCCACGTCCCAGATCAGGCGGTCGTGCGGTGTGCTGAAGCAGTAGTGCAGGGCCAGCGTCAGTTCGACGGTGCCGAGATTGGCCGCGAAATGTCCGCCAATCCGCCCCAGCGTCTCGATCAGGTGGCGGCGCATCTCCACCGCCAGGTGCGGCAGCTGTTCCGGGGTGAGCTTGCGCAGATCGTCCGGGGTGTTGACCTGGCCGAGCAAGGCATAGCCTGGGATGTCAGTCATGAATGGAGGGGAGAAAATTTGTGCACCATTATGATGCGGTGAGGGGCGCAGGCAAATGGAAACATCGACACTTGCTGTAAGAAATGTATATTGTTTTTTTAATAACATGAAGTTAAAAGATAAATTCGCGAACTGAGGTCGCCGCCGTGCGGTTTTTTCGAGGCGAAAATTTCACACAGCTGTCATCGGGCACGCTGCGCGATATGGTCGGCCAGCTGATGCAGCGGCAGCGCCGCGTCGCTAAGCGGGGCCAGTGCGGCATGGGCTTCGACGAACAGCTCGGCCGCCCTTTGCGACGACACGGACAGGCCGAGCAGTGCGGGAAAGGTCGGCTTGTTGCTCGCATGGTCCTTGCCTCCGGTCTTGCCCAGAGTTTCGGAATCGCCCTCGACATCGAGTACGTCGTCCTGAATCTGAAAGGCGAGACCGATGCATTTTCCGTAACGGTCCAGTCCGTCGAGCACGCGTGCGTCAAGCGCGGTTCGCGCCTGGCAGGCCATCAGCAGGCAGGCGCGGATCAGCGCGCCGGTCTTGTGGATGTGCATGGCCTCCAGTTCGGCGAGATTCATCCGGCTGCCGACCGCCGCCAGATCTACGGCCTGACCGCCGCACATTCCACGTGAGCCGGCCGCTTCCGCCAGCAAATCCACCATGTGCAGCCGCGCCCGCGCCTCGGGACCACGATCGTCGTGCGCCAGCACGTGGAAGGCCAGGGCCTGCAGCGCGTCGCCGGTGATAATCGCGGTGGCTTCGTCGTAGGCCTTGTGGACGGTTGGACGGCCCCGGCGCAGTTCATCATCATCCATCGCCGGCAGATCGTCGTGAACCAGCGAATAGGCATGGATCAGTTCGACCGCACAGGCGGCGCCGTCAAGCGTGGACGGGGCGACGGACAGCGCCTCACCGGCGGCGTAGATCAGTAGCGCGCGCAGGCGCTTGCCGCCCTCGGCCGCGTAGCGCATCGCCTCGTGCAATGTGGCGGGGTAGTGATCGGCCGCGGGCAGCCAGCGCTCCAGCGCCGCATGCAGGCGCGCGTGGTAGTCGGGTATGCGATCGACAAAGCTCGTGGCGCCATCCGGGTTCAAGGGGCTTCGTCCGTCGCATCCGGTGGATTTTCCAGCAGGTTCTGGACGCGCAGCTCGGCGGTTTGCAGGGCCTGGCGGCATTGCCGCGCCAATGAAGTGCCGCGTTCGAACAGTCGCAGCGACTCTTCCAGCGGAAGCTCACCGCTTTCGATGCGTCCGACGATGCTTTCGAGCTCGCCGAGATCGGTCTCGAATCGGCTGACGGCGTCGGATTCATCCGTTGTAGTGGCGGCGTCCGGTTTGCCGACGCGGGGGCTGGGCATGATGGTGTCCTGAAATCGGTGGCCCGGCATGGGGCGGGGCGGCGCCCGGCCGGCGCGGCGCGCCATCGGGCTGGTTCTGCCGGCGAAGTTTATAGGTGCGGGGGCAGGCAGCGATACCGGCCGACGCTGCTTGTTGCGCCTCGGGGCGGGCTTCCGCTACTGTCCGGCGGCTTTCACGCCACCGCACAACCCGACCAGCACCATCGTGAGTCAATACAGCGCAGATCAGATCGAAGTCCTTTCCGGTCTCGACCCGGTGCGTCGCCGCCCCGGCATGTACACGGATACGACACGTCCGAACCACATGGCCCAGGAGGTCATCGACAACTCGGTGGACGAAGCCCTGGCCGGGTATGCCAAGACCATCGAGGTCACGGTGTTCGAGGACGGTTCGCTGCAGGTACGCGACGATGGGCGCGGCATGCCGGTGGATATCCATCCCGAGCACGGCGTCAGCGGCGTCGAGCTGATTCTCACGAAGCTGCATGCCGGCGCCAAGTTCTCGAACAAGATGTACCAGTACTCCGGCGGCCTGCACGGCGTGGGTGTATCGGTGGTCAATGCGCTTTCCAAAAAGTTGCAGGTGCGCGTTTGGAGAAATGCCGCGGAGCACCTGATCGAATTCGCCGATGGCGAGCGTCAGGGCGATCTGCAGGTGGTCGGCCCTGCCGCCAAGTCCCGCTCAGGCACGCAGGTGCGTTTCTGGCCGGACGAGTCGTATTTCGATACCGCCAAGTTTTCGTTGAGCAAGCTCAAGCAGATCCTGCGCGCCAAGGCTGTGCTGTGCCCGAATCTGAAAGTGGTACTGGACGACCAGATCAACAAGCAACAGCAGGTCTGGCAGTACGAGCACGGTCTGGTCGACTACATGATGGATGCGCTCAAGGACATCGAAACCTTGCCGGCGCAGCCGTTCACCGGTCTGTTCAAGGGTGCGCGCGAAGAAGCCGAATGGGCGCTGGTGTGGGCGCCGGACGCGCCCGAGGCGATCGGCGAGTCCTACGTGAATCTGATTCCAACCGCGCAGGGTGGCACCCACGTCAACGGCCTGCGTACCGGCCTGACCGAGGCGGTGCGCGAGTTCTGCGACTTTCGCAACCTGCTGCCGCGCGGCGTCAAGATCGCGCCGGAGGATGTCTGGAACGGCTGCAACTACGTGTTGTCGATCAAGATGCAGGATCCGCAGTTCGCCGGCCAGACCAAGGAGCGCCTGTCATCGCGTGAATCGGCCTCGTTCGTGTCCGGGGTTGCGCACGACGCATTCAGCCTGTGGTTGAACCAGCACGCCGAAACCGGCGAGCAGATCGCGCAATGGGTGATCGGCAACGCCTCGCGCCGGCTCAAGCAGGCCAAGGTGGTGGAGCGCAAGCGCATCACTTCTGGCCCGGCACTGCCCGGCAAGCTCGCGGACTGCGTGTCCAGCGACCCGAGCCGCACCGAGCTGTTCCTGGTCGAGGGCGATTCGGCCGGCGGCTCCGCCAAGCAGGCGCGGGATCGTGACACCCAGGCGGTGATGCCGTTGCGCGGCAAGATTCTGAACACCTGGGAGGTGGAGTCCAACATCGCGCTCGGCTCGCAGGAAATTCATCATATTTCAGTGGCGATCGGCGTGGACCTGGGCTCTTCGGACCTGTCCGGCCTGCGTTACGGCAAGGTCTGCGTGCTGGCCGATGCCGATTCGGATGGCCTGCATATCGCGACGCTGCTGTGTGCGTTGTTCCTGCGCCACTTCCGGCCGCTGGTGGAGGCGGGCCACGTCTACATCGCGATGCCGCCGCTATTTCGTGTGGACGTGGGCAAGCAGGTGTTCTACGCGCTGGATCATTCCGAGCGTGACGGCATCCTCGACCGCATCAAGGCCGAAAACATTCGTGGCGCGATCAGCGTGACACGCTTCAAGGGCCTGGGCGAGATGAATCCGCTGCAACTGCGCGAAACCACCATGGCCGCGGATACGCGCCGCTTGGTGCAGCTGACGCTGGACGAGGAGCCCGCGGACCTGATGATGGACATGCTGTTGTCGAAGAAGCGTGCCTCGGATCGCAAGACCTGGCTGGAAGACAAGGGCGACCGCGCCGAAGTCGAGGTCTGAAGCGGCGCCCGTAAACGGAGTCAGCCGTCGGCGGCGAGATCCGCCAGCGTCACCGGCGCCGAGCACAGCACGGTCTGTTCGCCGATCGCCGCCGCGCTGGCCTGCAGCACGTTTTGCTTTTCAACATAGCGGTCTTCGGCGAACTTCGCGTAGCCCACGCACAGGCGTACTTTCTGCGGCGGCTGCGCGAGTACCAGACTGAAGCGATTGAGCGCCGTGGCCGAGCTGTCGAGTTTGCGTCCCAGCGGCAGCGTCGGCGCTGCCGGTGTCGGCACGGGGATCGGAAAGCCCTGGAAGGACAGCGTCAGCAGGCCGTCCGTATCCGTGAGCTGGACCGGCTCGCTGGCGCGGCGGCCATGGTTGTCGCCGCGATCGAACACGACCAGCGGGTAGGCGGCCGAGTTGTGGAAGAAGTACTTGGTTTGCAGCGTTTGTGTGGCGGCGTCGTATTTGAACGTGGCACTCAACTCCGCTTCGTCCGACTCGTCGGATTGCGCCCGGGAACTTTCCGGCATCGACGTGCCGATCACGCCCAGCAGGGCCAGCGCCAGCAGCGCGCCCGATTCTGTCCGCTTGTGCATGGTTCGCAAGGCAGATTCCAGAGTGGAAGCGCCAGCTCATCACGCCGACAGTTCCCGGTCAAGCGAGGGCGGGGGTCCGCGAAGGTCCGCGTATTGAAGGCTTCCAGGGACTCGCGTCTGCATTGTGGCGGTCGGATGGCGGCAAACCATGGCGGACAGGGGCGCACAGGACGGATGATTCCGGAGCGTTCGCCGAGCCGGCAAAGGCCGTCGCGGCGTTCACGCATCCTGTCAAGCCTGTGGTCCGGCCTCGTGGCCGGCTAGAATTGGCCGATTCGTTGTCTTCATCCGCATCCGCCCGCACCGCGACGGTGACGGGCCGCCAAGGACTATCGTCTCGCCGTGACCACAGAAGTAACCGAAGCCGAACGCATCCCGCTGCGCGTATTCGCCGAAAAGGCCTATCTCGACTATTCGATGTACGTGGTGCTCGACCGCGCCCTGCCGCACATCGCGGACGGGCTCAAGCCGGTGCAGCGCCGCATCGTCTACGCGATGAGCGAACTCGGCCTGGGGCCGAACTCCAAACCGAAGAAGTCCGCGCGCACCGTCGGTGACGTGATCGGCAAGTTCCATCCGCACGGCGATTCGGCCTGCTACGAGGCGATGGTGACGATGGCGCAGCCGTTCGCCTACCGCTATCCGCTGGTGGACGGGCAGGGCAACTGGGGCTCGCCGGACGATCCCAAGTCGTTCGCGGCGATGCGCTACACCGAGGCCAAGCTGGCGCCGTACGCGCAGGCGCTGTTGTCCGAGCTTGATCTGGGCACGGTCGATTTCGCGCCGAATTTCGATGGCACCCTGAAGGAGCCGAAGCTGCTGCCGGCGCGCCTGCCGAACATTCTGGTGAACGGCACCACCGGCATCGCCGTGGGCATGGCTACCGACATTCCGCCGCACAATATCCACGAGCTGCACGGCGCCTGCGCACATCTGCTGAAGTATCCGAACGCGCGCATCGAGACGCTGTGCGAATTCGTCAAGGCGCCGGACTTCCCGTCCGGCTGCGAGATCGTGTCTCCGCCCGAGGACATCCGCCGCGTTTACGAAACCGGCAACGGCCAGATTCGCGGCCGCGCGCGCTGGGAGCGCGAGGACAACAACATCGTCATCACGCACCTGCCGCATCAGGTATCACCGGCCAAGATTCTGGAGCAGATCGCCGACCAGATGCGCGCTAAGAAACTGCCGCTGGTCGAGGACCTGCGTGACGAGTCCGACCACGAGAATCCGATCCGTCTGGTGATCGTGCCGCGCTCGAACCGCGTGGACGCCGATCAGCTGATGGCGCACCTGTTCGCCACCACCGAACTCGAGCGCAGCTTCCGCGTCAATCTCAACATGGTCGGGCTCGACGGCCGTCCGCGCGTCAAGAACCTGCGCGACATCCTGGTGGAATGGCTGCAATTCCGTGTCGCCACGGTGACGCGGCGCCTGCAGCACCGCCTCGGCAAGGTCGAGGACCGGCTGCACATCCTCGATGGCCTGTTGATCGCCTTCCTTAACATCGACGAGGTGATCCGCATCATCCGTTTCGAGGATGAGCCCAAACAGGCGCTGATGGCGCGTTTCAGCCTGTCCGATGCCCAGGCTGAATCCATCCTCGATCTGAAGCTGCGCCATCTGCAGCGTCTCGAGGAAATGAAGATCAAGGGCGAGCAGGCCGAACTCGCCGAAGAGCGCGATCGCCTGCAGGAGCTGCTGGGCTCTGACGACAAGCTACGCAAGCTGGTCGCCGACGAACTCAAGGCCGACGCCAACAAGTACGGTGACGAGCGGCGTTGCCCGATCGTCGATCGTCCCGCCGCGCAGGCGATGACGGTCACAGAAATCATGCCGAGCGAACCGATCACGGTGATCCTGTCCAAGGCCGGCTGGATCAAGGCCGCCAAGGGGCACGGTGTGGATGCCGCGGGCATGGCCTACCGCGCCGGTGACGAATTCCTGTGTTCGGCCGAGGGCCGGACCAATCAACTGCTGATCCTGCTCGACAATCAGGGACGCACCTATCAGATTCCAGCGCACGGCTTGCCGTCGGCGCGCGGCAATGGCGAGCCGGTGTCCGGCAAACTGGATCTCTCGGACGGTTCGCGCATCGTCGCCTTGCTGTTCGGCGACGCCGAACAGCGCTACGTACTCGGCAGCGACGCCGGCTACGGTTTCGTCGCGGTGCTCGGCGAGATGCAGACGCGCCAGCGTGCCGGCAAGGCCGTGATCAGTGTGGATGCCAAATCCAGCGTGCTGCCGCCCGCCTTGTGCACCTCGGTCGCGAGCGATCGCATGGCGGTGATCACCGCCGAGGGGCGTCTGCTGGTGTTCGCCGTGGCTGATCTGCCGGAACTCGGCAAGGGCAAGGGCAACAAGCTGATCACGCTGCGTGGTGAGGACCGCATCATCGCCAGCTGCGTGCTCGGTGAAGGCGCGAGCCTGACGCTGGAATGCGGCAAGCGCACGCTCACCCTGAAACCGAGCGACGTGGCGGCGTATCAGGGCGCGCGTGCGAGCCGGGGCAGCCATCTGCCACGCGGTTTCCAGCGCGTGGACGCGGTGTATCCGGCCACGGAGGTCTGAGTCGGCGAGCGAACCCGGGCTTGAATTCGCGGTCCAAGCCCCCAGAATTCCTCTGTCATCACCAGGCGATATCTGAACCCATGAAGCGCATTCTGCTTTTCCTCGGCACCAACATTGCGGTGGTGCTGGTCCTGAGCATTGTCACCTCGGTATTGGGCGTGAACCGCTGGTTCACCGCCAACGGTCTCAACTACGAAGCCCTGCTGATTTTCTGCGCGGTGTTCGGCTTCGGCGGTGCCTTCATTTCGCTGGCGATTTCCAAGCCGATCGCGAAATGGTCGACCGGCGCCAAGCTCATCACGCAGCCACGCAATTCCGCGGAAGCCTGGTTGCTCTCGACCGTGCAGCGCCAGGCGCGGCAGGCCGGCATCGGCATGCCGGAAGTCGCCGTGTTCGATTCCCCGGTGCCGAACGCCTTTGCCACCGGCGCCAGCAAGAACAAGGCACTGGTCGCCGTTAGTTCCGGGCTGATGAAGGCCATGAGTCAGGAAGAGGTCGAGGCCGTGCTCGGCCACGAGATTTCACACGTCGCCAATGGCGACATGGTGACGCTGACCCTGATCCAGGGCGTGGTCAATACCTTCGTCATGTTTCTGGCACGCGTTGTCGGCTACTTCGTGGACCAGTTCGTATTCCGCCGCGGCTCGGACAGCCAGGGCATCGGCATGGGTTACTACCTGTGCGTGATCGTGCTGGAAATCGTGTTCGGCATTCTCGCCAGCACGATCGTCTGCTGGTTCAGCCGTCAGCGTGAATTCCGCGCCGATGCCGGCGGCGCACATCTGGCCGGCCGACGCAAGATGGTCTCGGCCTTGCAGCGTCTGCAGAGCTTCCATGAGGCGCCGAACCAGTTGCCACAGCAGATTCAGGCTTTCGGCATCCGCGGCGGCAAGATGGCCAAGATGTTCTCCACACACCCGCCGCTGGAAGAGCGTATCGCTCGTCTGAACCAGACTGCGGGCTAGGGTTTAGCGGAGCTTGTGCTCGCGCAAAGGCGCGAAGACGCCCGGCACGGCATAGCGCACTGGTGCGTCGATGGTTTGCTTGAGATTGCATTGGCCGTGAACCGTCACAGTTGCATTGGCTTGTTGCGGTTGGTGGGCGTTACGGGAGATGGCATTTGGACCCTGCTAAAGCGGAACAAATTTTTCCCATCATCTTTACGCTATGGGTTCTTTTTGGAGTTGGGTTTGCGGCCTTTTTCTACTTCAATCGCAACGCCGCACTTAAAAGAAGAGTCCTTACGCCATGTTTGACAGCCCAAGGCCTTCTGTTTCTCGGTTTTGCCGTTTACTTGGGCACGCCAAAGCAGTTCTTGCTCATCGCGGTACCGGGGGTTTTTCTCATTACCCTTATCAACATTCGCGCCATCCGCTTCTGTGATGCTTGTGGTCGTACATTGCACAATCAAAGCCTGTTTTCTCCTCCAAAGTTTTGCTCGAAATGCGGCGCATCGCTACAGCGATAGCGCCCGACAAGTACTTTCAGCAGACTTGCATCCCGTCGCTTCGCCACTTCACGCAGTGGGTTGAAGCGAGGCGTTTACTCCCCCGTTTTTTTGAGACGGCCTGTTCTCGGCAACGGCGCGTAGATAGGCATAGACCGCATCGACTTCGCCGGCGGTGAAATGCGCATACGCTTCACGGGCCTTTTCACTCATCAGTCCCAGGTCACGATCACCAAGGCCCTTGCCGGTTTTCATCAAGTGACGAAATTCGTCCGCTGAATAGGCGGAGATGATGAGGCTCAGGTCGGGGATCGGCGGGGCTCCGGGTGTCGCCTTCATGCCACCCAGCCCCATGCCGTGACACTCGACGCAGGTCGAGCGCACCAAATAACGGCCACGAGCATGCTCGGACCCCGCATCGGGAGGCATCGCGTCCCCGTACTTGGCGACTTGCTGCGCCGACCTCAGGTATTCACCCGATTCCATCATCTTGCGGATAATCGGTCCGATTTCCTGCGAAAGCCGGGTTGGCTCCCGTCCAGCCCGGTGAGCTTGGCAGTATGGCAACCGCTTCAACCCAGTACGGCGAGAATGCGCTTGCCTTGATCGATCTGTTCCGCTGAATCCCTGTCGAAATGCGGTGGCTCCGGTGCGCCTGCGATGCTGTCGCTGGGCGCAAGGCTTGCGAGGAGCATCAGGAAAAGCGCCGGCAGCAGTCCGTGCCGCATGGTTCCCCCTGTCATTGCCGTGGAAACGGCTCATTTGTAGTCCATAACGATTGGCGACACCCGGCCGCCCGAAGAACGAGTGCACCACTGCGGATCGCCGCACGATCTTTGCCAATTTCGCATGGATATGATTGTTATTTCTGATCGATGCGTCATCTGTCAATGACGCGACTGCGATGACCTCTGCGAGTGTCCGTTATTGCGAACCGCCGCCGTAGTACGAAGTTCCAGCGGGCAGGGCGCATGACGCCAAGATACAGGTGCATACCGAAGTTGCCTACGTAGGTCCCCGGCTGGTGCTTTTCTTGGCGGCATTGCGTCTTCGCGCGAGAAAATAGTGCTTGTGGCTGCAGCGAGGCCTAACGGCCATGCCACAAGCGGCACCCGGCAGAATGAATCTGCTGCGGCATGGCCGTTGCCCTCACCCACCGCTCGCAGTCGCGAGCGGTCCCCCCTCTCCCGCAAGCGGGCGAGGGTAGGTCGGCATCACGCCGAGCGTGATTCACG
>JAHZLQ010000035.1 GCA_022599775.1 Gammaproteobacteria bacterium | reverse complement strand
GCGTAATTCACAGTGTTTATCGACGCGCAGCGACCGCTTGACCGAGGAGCCGGATGCGGGAATTCCGCACGTCCGGATCTGTGGGAGCCGCGGGTAAGCAATTACCCGCGGCAACCCGGCGATTTATTTATGGTTTTATCCGTGCGCGGCCACCTTGCCGATTTATACATAATTTTATATAGTCGCAACGATGGTTGTTCGTAAGCCCGTCGAGTTCCGGGGCACGTCCCTTGAGGACTTGCGCAGCTTTTCCCTTCGGCGCGACGCGAAGCGGGGCATCAGCTTGACCAAGTGCAATGTGGCGGCGATCCGGACGACTGGAAGCCGACGCCGGCGGTGGGCCGCGGTGTGCAGGAGATTCGCATCCGGGATGCTGCCGGAGCCTTTCGGGTGATCTATGTGGCGAAGTTCGGGGCCGCTGTCTACGTGTTGCATTGCTTTCAGAAGAAGACGCAGAGAACCAGCAGGGGCGACGTCGATTTGGCGTCTGCGCGGTACCGGGACTTATTGAAGGAGTTGGGCCGATGAGTAATGAACGTTTCGCCAGTGTTTGGGATGCGATTGAGGATACGCCCGCGCAGGCAGAGAACATGAAACTCCGCTCCGCACTGATGATCGCGCTCAAGGAGCACATCGCACGGGCCGGACTTAGCCAGTCTCAGGCGGCCAAACTGTTTGGCGTGGCGCAGCCACGCGTGTCGGATCTGGTGCGCGGAAAGATCGAGCTGTTTGGACTGGATACGCTGGTGAATATGGCGGCAACCGCAGGCTTGCATGTGGAAATGCGTATCCTGGAAGCTGCTTGATGAAATAGGGACTAAATTTGCGGCGTGGCGGCTTGGCCGCAACCCATACTGAGAATCCCGAACTTCGTTTGGACTATGGCCGGAAAGCTGGGGATGGGCGACCCAGTCAGTCACCCGAGTTCCATGAACATTGAGGAAACCAGTCGGCCTGCTGGCATGGCGCCATGGCACAAGCCCACATACCCACCTCCACTGCGCCGCTCGATTCGGCGGCGATTTCGGCGGTTCTGTCCGCCGGTGCGGATCTGCGGCTGGCGATCCAGTTCGGTTCGGCGGCGGCCGGGCGCTTGGGGGCGACGAGTGATGTCGATATCGCGGTACTCGGTTCGGCGCCCTTGGACGCTGCAAGGAAGCAGATGTTGATGTCCGAAATGGCGCTGGCGACGGGGCGTCCTGTCGATTTGATCGACCTTCGATCGGTTGGGGAGCCGCTGCTGGGGCAGGTGCTGCGCAGTGGACGGAGACTGTTTGGCAGCGACGCCGACCACGCGGGCTTGCTGAGCCGGCATTTGATCGAGACCGCCGATTTCATGCCCTACGTCGATCGCTTGCTTGCAGAGAGGCGCCGGGCGTGGATCGGGTAGTCGTCGACCGCACGCTGGATTCGCTGCGGCGTTGTCTGCTGCGTGTGCGCAGCAAGTGTCCGGCCAATGCCGCGACGCTGGCGGCCGATGTGGATCTGCAGGACTTTCTCGTGCTCAACCTGAGTCGCGCGGTACAGATTTGCGTGGATTTGGCGGCGCACCTGCTGGTTTCGCGGGAGCTCCCGCCGCCCGACACCATGGGGCAGGCCTGCGAGCGCCTGGAAGAAGCCGAAGTGCTCGATGCGGAACTCGCCTTGCGCATGCGCAAGGCGGTTGGCATTCGCACTATTGCGGTTCACGCGTACGACGCGATCGATTGGGACCTCGTTTTCGCTATTGCCAGCACTCCAGCACTCACTTGGCGGACTTCGAGGATTTCGCGAAGACGGTTGCTCTCCCGCAAGCGGGCGAGGGTCGGTCAGCATCACGCCGCGCGTGATTCACGTTATGCGGTAGGGTTCGCCGCGCTTCCCGCCCTGGCTTGCTTCATCAGCGCACCGGTGTCCTTGAGATATTTGCTTACAAATGCGCGCGACGTCGGGCATACGGATTGCGTGCTTACACGGCATTGTATTGATAAGGGGGAAGGTTCCCGCCCGGGGACCGACACTCGAGCTGGGGGATCAGCAACCGAAATCGCGTCGCTCCACGTAGGGCGTGCGCCGATGTTGCCGGTCGAGAAACGCCCATGCGGGCAACGATGACAATCTCGAGAGTGAGCGTCGAATGCGTAAATTCCTGACAGCCGGGGCCTGTGTCCTGTTTTCGGCGGGTGCTGCGTCTGCGGCTACGGTCAAGCCCAACTACGACGCTTGGCTTGACGCCGCCCCACGACTGGGTGCGTTCGATTCGGTGCGCGCGCAAGCGCGTCACGAGCGTGTCCAGCAGCGCACGCGCCGCGGCTATCAGTCCAGTTTCGAGCCGCGCGATGTGCGCGCCAGCTTTTTGTGGGTCAATCCGCAGGAGAGTCAAGTTCCAGCTGGAATTGGTCTAGTCGAAGTCGCGGCCCGCGCCGAATATGCGGCACGCGATGCGCTGGGTCACGTCGCTGCAGACTTGTCCGTGGGTCGCAGCATGCTGGACGCGGCGGTATTGAGCGATGCGCAGGATATGGGGCATGGCGCCGTCATCGCGCGCTTCGCGCAGCGCTACAACGGTGTTGAAGTATTTGCACGCAATCTCGCCGTGGCGATGCGCGGCGACTATAGCCCGGTGGCGGTCGCAGGCTATTTCGCCTCGAGACCGAAGGTCGCCCCGGCCGCGTTTTCGATGACGGCGGCTGATGTTGTCGCGCCGGCTCTCGGCGATCTCAGCGATGGCAGTCTGCAGCTTGCGGGCGCGCCGGTATCGGCAGGGACAGCCAATGGTTACGAATACTTCACGCCGCAGTTGGCCAACGGCGGGGATTACCGGTTCACCCGTCCGGTACGCGTTCGCAAGGTCTACTACGCGCTCGACGACGACTTGGTTCCGGCGTGGTATCTGGAAATGTTCGGCGAAGTCGGTGATGGCCACAACCAGGATGCCTATGGCTACGTGATCAGCGCGGTGGATGGGGCCGTACTGTTCCGCAAGAATCTCATGGAGGACGCAGCGTTCTCCTACCGCGTGTTCGCGGACACCGATGGGCAGTTTCGCCCGTTTGACGGCCCCTTGGGTAACGAACGCGCACCGCTCGAAACACCGGACCCGAATGCGCAGCTTGAGCGCGTGTCGGCCACCGCGGCGCTGGTGACGCTGCAATCGGGGCCGATCGCAGGTGGTGACCCCTGGCTGTCGCCTTCCGCGGTCGAAACCAGCGGTAACAACGTGGATGCCTATATCGACCGCTCCTCGCCGGATGGCTTCACTGCCGATTCGAACGACCTTCGCGCGGCACTGACCGAAGAAGGCACGTTCGACTACGCGATCATGGCCGACGGCGATCCGGAGGATCTCGAAGCGCAGCAGGGAGCCGTCGTCAATCTGTTCTATCTGAACAACTGGCTGCACGACTGGTGGTACGGCAACGGCTTCGACGAGCTTGCCGGCAATGCGCAGTTCGATAACTACGGCCGAGGCGGAGTCGAAGGCGATCCGATCCTTGCGGAAGGCCAAGACTATTCCGGAACCGACAACGCGAACATGTCGACACCGGCGGACGGCGGCAATCCGCGCATGCAGATGTTCCTGTGGAGCGGTCTGCTCAAAGGCACGTTTGAGGTGCTGACGCCCGCGCTCGGCGAGTTTCCGTTCCAGGTTGCCAATTTTGGGCCGGTGGATTTCGCGGTCCAGAATCAGCTTGTCGTTTTCGACGACGGTACCATCGGCGAGGATCCCGATACCGGAGCGCTGGGCACCGAAACCGACGGCTGCGAGGCGGCCGTCAACGCAGCCCAGTTGAAAGGCAAGATCGCGGTGATTGACCGAGGCCTGTGTGCGTTCACTGAGAAAGTGCAGAACGCCCAAGCCGCTGGCGCCGTGGCGGCCCTGATCGTGGACAATATCGATGAGCCGCCCATCGCGATGGGCGGCGGTCCGGCCCGGACGATCCGCATACCGGCGATGCTGACAACGCTGACGGCCGGGACCGCGATTCGCTCGGCGCTCGTTGATGGTCCGGTAACCGCGCTGATGGTGCGCGAGCTGAGCCCCATGATCGACGGCACGATTGATTTCCAGATCGTCGGACATGAGTGGTTCCACTACGTCAGCAACCGACTTGTGGGCAATGCCTCCGGCCTGAGCAACGCCCAGGGCCGCGGAATGGGCGAGGGCTGGAGCGACTTCAGCGCGATGATGCTGACGGTGCGCGACTCCGATCTGGCGGTGCCGTCCAATCTCGGTTACGCAGGCGTCTACGGCATGGCGAGCTATGTGGTGGACGATCCGTACTTCGGCATCCGTCGCGCCCCGTATTCGACTGACTTCAGCTACAACCCGCTGACGTTCAAGCACATCGAAGATGGTGTGCCATTGCCTGATACCGCGCCCTTGGCGTTCGGGGCCGACGGTGCCAGTAATGCCGAGGTCCACAACAGCGGGGAAATCTGGACGAACGTGCTGTGGGAAGGCTACGCAGGCCTGCTCAACTCTGGACGCTACAGCTACGTCGACGCGCAGGAGCTGATGAAGGACTACGTGATCGGCGGACTCAAGATGACCCCGAACGCACCGACATTCCTGGAAGCGCGCGACGGCATTCTGGCCGTGGCGGCGGCCACGTCCGAGGCGGACTTCGAAACGCTCGCAATCGCCTTCGCCAGGCGTGGTCTGGGTATCGGCGCGGTGGCGCCCGATCGCGGCGACGACACCAATAGTGGTGTGGTCGAGAGTTTCATTGCGCTCGGCAACACGCTGGCGATTGAGGGCACCAGCCTGGACATGAGCGAGGAGGACGGCGTCTATGGCTACTGTGATACCGACGATCTGCTGGATCAGGATGAAGCCGGCACGCTCTGGGTGACGCTGAGCACCGACGGCAATGTCGATCTGAGCGAGGGCGTCACGGCGACAGTGTCGGCCCCCGGCATTTCGTTCTACGACGGCGACCAGATCAGCTTCCCACCGGCGGAATTGGGCGAGACCACCTCGGGTTCGGTGCCGCTCAAGCTGATGACGTCCGATAGCGGCGAATTCAAGACCATCACGTTGACCTTGGCCGACCCGAATCCGGATGACGGTGTCACGATCCTTCCGGACAGCCTCAGCTTCCAGATGCAGGTCGATATCGACTTGACCCGGACCCGTACGCTGGACGATTTCGAACAGCCGACGGCGAGTGAGCGCGATTGGAGCACAATCTTCACCGGTGGTGGCAGCGACTGGACGCTGACGGATGACTTCGTCGACAGCTTCGACAGTTCGATGTACTACATCCCCGACAATGGGACTACCAGCGACGCCTCACTGGTCACGCCGCCGATCATGGTTGGGAACGGGAGCTTCGGCTTCGGGTTCGATCACTACTATGCCTTCGAGCTCAACCAGAGTGGCACCACGGTGCGGGGCTACGACGGTGGCGTGATCGAAGTCAGCGTCAACGGCGGTGCTTGGACCGATGTTTTCGACGCCGGCGCCGCCGTTACACAGGGCGACGGCTACAGCGGAACCCTGCGCAGTCCCAGCCGGCCGGCCTTCGTCGGCGAGATCAATGACGTTGAAACAGCCGAGCATGTCGAGATCGATTTCGGCACTGCCTTGGTAGGGACCAGTGTTAGGTTGCGTTTCCGCCAGCTTACCGATGCCGGAGTCGGCGCCTTCGGCTGGCTGGTCGACAACGTCGGCGTGACCGGCGAGTCCGCCGCACCGTTCCTCGAAGTGTTGCCGGACGACGGTGTCTGCGTGAACCGCGCGCCGTATGCGGTAGCCCCTGCGGATTTCTCCGCGCCGGAGCGAGCGGATGGCAGCACTGAGCAGGCGACGATCTCGCTTGCGGGATCGGTCAATGACCTGGACGAGGGTCAGCCGATCACGTTCAAGTGGGTTCAGACCGCTGGTCCGAACGTGTCCCTGAGCGGAGCGGATCAGGCCACGGCCAGCTTCGTGGCACCAGTGCTCGACGACGACGCCCAGTTCAAGTTCGCGCTGACGGTGAACGATGGCAGCCTGCAATCCTCGGATTCGGTGACGGTCACGGTGACCAACGTGGAGACGCCCCCGACGGTCGTTGTCGAGAGTTTCTCAGCACCGGAGCGTAGCGACGGCGCCAGTTCGCAAGCGATGATCTCGATCTCGGGAACGGCCACAGACCCGGATGGAACGGCGGGGCTGAGCTACGCCTGGTCGCAGACTGGAGGCCCAACGGTTGAACTGGACGATGCGGGTTCGACAACGGCGAGTTTCATGTCGCCGAAGGTCGATCTAGATACGCCGCTGACGTTCCTGCTCACGGCCACCGATCTTAGTGGCCTGTCCGGAACGGGAGAAATGACGGTGACGGTGCTCAACATCGAGTCGCCGCCCACTGCGATCGCACCCGAAGACTTCTCGGCGCCGGAACGCGCAAGCGAAGCGGCGGCGGGCAGGGCTGGGCTTGTCAACAAGGCAACGCAGGCGACGATCACGCTGGATGGCGATGGCACCGATCCGGACGGTGACGAGCTGAGCTACGCTTGGACGCAGACCGGCGGACCGAGCGTCGAGCTGATCGACGCCGATTCCGAGGACGCCAGTTTTGTCGCGCCGGCGGTCACGGCCGACACGCCGCTCACGTTTGTTCTGACGGTGAGCGACGGCACCAGCGAGCACGCGGACGAGGTCGTGGTCACGATCCTCAACGTCAATGCCGCGCCGGTGGCCGTCGCTGCGGTGGTCGGTGAGGACTTCGAAGCCGGCGACACCGTCACGCTGGATGGCAGCGGCTCGAGCGATCCCGACGACGAGCCCTTCGTCTATGCCTGGACTCAGACAGATGGTCCGGAGGTGACGCTGTCGGACGCCTCGGCGGCCATGCCGACGTTCGTGGCGGCCTCGGCCGGAACCTATGGTTTCAGCCTGAGCGTGACCGACGAGGAAGGCGCCAGCAGCACCGCAACCACAACGCTGACCGTCGCCGCCGCACCGGCGCCGCCGCCGGTGGACAACGACAACGACGGTGGTGGTGATGGCGGTGCCTTCGGCCTGGCCACGCTGGCCGGCTTGGCGGCCCTGCTGGCACTGCGTCGCCGTCGGGTATTCGGTCACAGCCTGCACTGAGTGGCTTGATACACTGTGCGGGCGCCCGCTACGGGCGCCCGCCAGCCGGGGCTGGCGGCCAGCGCGGGGGGAACCATGGCCGAAATCGTCGACAGCCAATGGATCGATCGACAACAGCCGATCGACTACGACCGTTTGCGACCGCAGTTGCGGACCGGAGACCTGATGTTCGCCTCCGGCAATCACTGGATGTCGCGAATTATCCGTCGCGGCACCGGTTCGCCGTGGAGCCACGTCGGTCTGGTGGTGCGGGTACCGCATCTTGATCGGGTCTTGCTGCTGGAAGCCGTGGAAGACATGGGCGTGCGGTTCGCACCGCTGCGCAAATACCTTTACGACTACGGCAACGGCAAGCCCTATGACGGCCGCATCGTCCTGGCGCGCCATCACTGGGTGGACGAACGCAGCGCCTCGTCATTGGTCAATCACGGGGTTGATGAACTGACACGTCCCTACGACCTGAGCGAAGCCTTCAAGATCGTGTTGCGCGCCTGGTTCGGCTGGACCCGCCATGAGGGGAATCGCGCGTATATCTGCTCGGAACTGGTGGAGTACTGCTTCGCCCGGGCCGGTTATCAATTCACCTGGTCGATGAAGAACTACATCACGCCGGCCGAGGTTTGGGCCGATCCGTACGTCGAATGTCTCGGGCGGGTGCGGACACCACTGATCGAGTCGCGTGTCGCCGATGCCGTCCCGGCGCCGGTCAGCTCGAAAGCTGCCGCATAACGGCCTATTCGCAGGTCCAGCGGTACGGGCCCAGCTGCGGGCTGGAAAGCTCGACGGTATCGCCCGGGTTGAGTGGACCGACGCCGGCCGGGGTGCCGGTGAAGATCACATCGCCGGGCTGCAGTGCCCAGGACTGCGACAGGATGTTGATCAGTCGGAATACCGGATACAGCATCAGCGAGGTATCGCCGCGCTGGCGCACTTCGCGATTGACCCTGCATTCGAACTGCAGGTTCTGCAGGTCCTGATTGTTGTACGGGCGAAAGTTGCCGAGTGGGGCCGAGCCGTCGAATGACTTGGCCAGTTCCCAAGGCTGACCGCTCGTCTTCAGCTCCCTTTGCAGGTCGCGCAGCGTAAGGTCCAGGCCCAGCGTGATGCCTGCGATCCACTCGTAAGCCGACTCCACCGGAACGTCGAAGCCACCGCCGGTGACCGACACCACCAATTCGGCCTCGTGATGGGTTTCGCCGCGCCCGCGCGGCAGGCGAATCGGCTCGCCAGGCGCGACCAGCGCCGAGACCGGCTTCATGAACACCACGCAGCCGGAGTCCGGCGAATTGCCGAGTTCCTCAATGTGCGCGGCGTAGTTGCGTCCGATGCAGAAGATGCGACCGATATCGTCGTTCATGCAGACAGCATGCTGGAAGTCGCGCGCCAAGGCCAGAACCGGCTCCGCCAAATTGGCGCCGTTTCAGACGCGTTCGTCGGGTGGTGCAGCCTTCGATCTGGAATCCGGCGATCGCGACATGCCGGCGGTGACCACGAAGCGCATTGCGTCTTCGAAGCTCATGTCGACGCGCGTCAGGCAGCGCCGTGGAATGAACGCCGTGTAGCCGCCGATCTGGTAGCTCATCGGCATGTAGACCGCCACTTCGTCTTCCTCGCTGTGCGGAAACTGCAGCGCAGAAAAATCCTCGATCGTGACGAAGCCCAGCAGCTTCATCGGCAGGCCCGGCCATTGCACCATCACGACCTTGTCGAACTGCTGTTCACCGGTCTTGGAGAACAGACCGGTCAGATCGCGTACGGCGCCATAGACCGTCTTGATCAGCGGAATGCGCTCGAACCAGTGTTCGAACCATTTGACGAATTCACGGAAAAAGAATGCCCGCATCAGGAATCCGACGGCGAGCACCAGCAACAGGCCCACGAACAGACCCATGCCGCGCCAGTAGGCGCCGGCGGGCAGAATCAGTCGCAGGATTTCGCCGAGCATGGATTCGATCGTGCCGACCAGCCAGAACACCACGGCGATCGTGATCATGATCGGCAGCACGGCGATCAGACCACTGAGAAAGGTCTTGAGAAGTTTTTGCACTGCCGAAAGTCCCTGTGGCCCGGGCGGCATAGTGTCGCCGCATTGCGTGATGCTACCGCCCGATGACTGAATCGTGCATGGACGGGGCCGGTGGGTGACTTGTCCGAATCTAGCGGCCCCCTTAGAATCCGCTGCGATCGAAACCTGACCACGGTCGGATTTCGCCAGAATCTCGCAGCACCCAGGCAAAACCTTATCCATGAATCCGATGCAGCAGCTCGTCCTCGTACTCGTAGCGGTCGTCGTTATCGACGCGCCCTAGGGGACGAGCACGCTCATCAAAACCCCCGCCGGCGCACATGCCGGCGGGGGTTTTTTGTTGTCGCCCGTGCCGGTTGAACGTCCGGCGGTTTCTTCGCAAGGAACCGGCAATGAGACTCACAGGCGCACAACTGATCATCGGCTTTCTCGAACGGCGCGGCACTGACGTCGTCGTCGGCATTCCCGGTGGCACCGTACTGCCGTTGTATCGCGCGCTGGCTGATTCGGGCCTGCGCCACGTCCTGGCGCGGCACGAGCAAGGGGCGGCCTTCATCGCCCAGGGCCTGGCCCGCATCTCCGCCCGGGCCGGCGTGTGCTTCGCCACCTCCGGCCCGGGCATGACCAACCTGGTCACCGCGCTGGCCGATGCCAAGGCCGATTCGATTCCGCTGGTGTGCATCACCGGCCAGGTGCCGCGCGCCCTGATCGGAACCGACGCGTTTCAGGAAATGCCGACCGGACGCATCGTCGAGTCGATCACCAAGGCCTGTTTCGAGGTTCGCAACGCTGCCGATCTGCCCGATCTGCTGGTCGAGGCGTTTCGTCTCGCGGAAAGCGGACGCCCGGGACCGGTGGTGCTCGACGTGCCCAAGGACGTGCAGGCCGAATCGATCGAGCTTGCCGACTGGCCGGATGCCGCTGCCCCGCAGCCGGTGGCAGGTATCGACGGCCTCGCCATCGAGCATGCCGCGCGAATGATCGCGGCGGCGCAGCGTCCGGTGTTGTACCTCGGCGGCGGCGTTACCCAGGCGCGGGCCCAGGCCGCCGCGCAGGCCCTGGCCGAGCGGGCGGGGCTGCCGACCACCACCACACTGATGGCGCTCGGCAGCCTGCCGCCGGATCATCCGCTGGCTTTGGGCATGCTCGGCATGCACGGCGCGCGCTATACCAATCTGGTGCTCGACGAATGCGATCTGCTGATCGCGATCGGCGCCCGCTTCGATGATCGAGCGACCGGTCGGCTCGACCGCTTCTGTGCCAGGGCGCGGGTGATTCATATCGACGCCGACCCGCGTGAACTCGGCAAGCTGCGACGCCCGGAACTGGCGATTCACGCCGATGCCGGCGTCGCCCTGCGAGCGCTGGCCGAAGCGGTGACGCCGGCGCTGCGCCCGGAATGGCTGGCGCGCGTCGGCGAACTGCGGCGCGCCTATCCCTTGCCGCTGCCGGGGCTCGACGATGTGCGGCGTCCGTATGGCCTGATCCGTGCGGTGGCCGATGTCGTCGGATCGCAGGCCGCGATCACCACCGACGTCGGCCAGCACCAGATGTGGGTCGCGCAGAGCTACCCATTCACGCGTGCGGATCGCTGGCTCAGCTCGGGTGGACTCGGAACCATGGGTTTCGGCCTGCCGGCCGCGATCGGCGCCGCGTTGGCGAGACCGGACGCGCCGGTGATCTGCTTCACCGGCGATGGCAGTCTGCTGATGAACATCCAAGAACTGGGCACGCTCGCCGAACTCGGCCTGGACGTGAAGGTCGTGGTGCTCGACAACGCGGCGCTGGGCTTGGTGCACCAGCAGCAGCGCCTGTTCTACGAATCCCGCCACGCCGGTGCGCACTACGCGCGACCCGCCGATTTCTGTGCGATTGCCCAAGGCTTCGGGGTCGCCGCCTGTGATCTCGGCGTCGCCGCCAATGCCGCCCACGCCCGCAAAGCCCTGATCGCTGCCCTGCGTGCACCCGGCCCGCAGCTGATACGGGCACCGGTCGCGGTCGAGGAAATGGTGTTGCCGATGGTGGCGCCGGGTGCCGGCAATACCGAAGTCGTCGAAACCGCGTGTTGGGAGGCTGAATCATGAGTGCCTACGGAACCGAGCCGGGGGCGCCGACGAATGACGGAAACCCAGGCGAGGCGAGCGAACTTCCGCAGCCGGAGAACTTGGGCTTCGGTCGTTACCTGGGCGCGCATCTGGTGCTTGCCGAACACGATGGCGCGCAATGGTCCGCGCCAGGCCTGCTGCCGCGCGAGGCCTTGCGCGTACCGGTCGCCAGCGCAGGCGTGCAGTACGGGCTGTCGGTGTTCGAAGGGCTCAAGGCCTACCGTGGCGCCGATGGGGGCGTGCATCTGTTCCGCCCGCAGGCGCACGCGCACCGCTTCGCGGCCAGCGCCGCGCGGCTCGGACTGCCGACGGTCGATGAAGCTCTTTTTGTCGAGAGCTGCGCCATGGCGGTGGACGCGCATCGCAAGCTGTTGCCGCCGTACGGCCGGGGCTCGCTGTACCTTCGGCCCACGATTCACGCCGACGAGGAGTTCCTGGGCCTGCGGCGCGCGCAGCGGCACCGCTACAGCGTAGTCGTCAGTGCCTGTTCGGATCCGGTAATGAAGCGGCTCAGGCTCTGGGCCGAGCCGCATCTGATCCGCGCCGCCGTCGGCGGGCTGGGCGCGGCCAAGACCGGCGCCAACTATGCCGCCGGACTGGCCGGCCTGACGCGGGCGCAGGCGAACGGTTATGACGACGTCGTATGGCTGGACGCGGCGACGCACACCCGGCTCGGCGAAGCCGGCAGCATGAATCTGTTCGTGCGCATCGGTTCGCGTCTGCTGACGCCGCCCCTGGACGGTTGCATTCTGGCCGGCATCACGCGCGACAGCCTGTTGCAGATGGCGCGCCGGGCGAGACTCGATGCAGTCGAATGTGAAATCAGTCTTGACGATCTGGCGATCGCGCAGCAGCGCGGCGAACTTGGCGGGGCATTCGGTTGCGGCACGGCCGCGCGCATCGTCGCCATCGATGAAATCGGGGACTCCGCGCGATGCATCCGTTTTTCAGCGCAGGACGCGTGCGTGTCCGGGCTCTGCGCGGCGCTCAAGGACGTGCAGGAGGGCGGTACGAGCGACTGGCCTCAATGGCGTCACGGACTATTCGGCTGAGTCCGAGGAGGCTTCCGCAAGCACGCCGGCGATGGCGGCCAGGGCCTGGGCGTTGTAGACCAGTCCCATGTGGCTGCCGTGGACTTCGATGTTGCGCGTGTTCTCGGCCGGCTCCTCGAGTGAGCACTGCCAGGCGACGAGGCCGTCCGTCTTGGTGTGGATGGCCACGCACGGCACCGGTGGCGCGACGATGCGTCGGCGAAAGCCTTCAAGATCGGTCTTGAGCGGCTTGCCGAGATTGGCCAGACGGAACAAGGTGTTGAGATTGTTCGCTTCCGGATCGCCGTTGATGGGACTGCCCAGGGTGATCACGCGACGCACGCATTCCGGCTGATGGCGGGCCATTTCGCGCGCGAAGACGCCACCCAGGCTCCAGCCGATCAGAGTGATCTTGTCCTCGTAGCGGTCACGCAGCTCGCGCAGCTCGGCCGCGAGCGCCTGCTTCACGCGGGGGCGCATGCCCACGTTGACGCCCTGATTCCAACCGAACACGGCATAGCCCAGACGCCGCAGTGCCAAGCGCAGCGGTGCCGTGTTCAGGTCGCTGGCGCCAAAGCCGGGAACGATCATGATCGGCTGCCCCTTGCCACGTGGCAGATTCTCCACGGACAGGCTGGTGGCGACGAAGCGCGGCAACTCCATGAACACCCGCAGCTCCAGCAGCAGCAAGGCCAGTGACGGCGCGGCTATCGGCTCCTCTGTGGAAGCTATGGGCATGCGTCCTCCAGACTTTTTTGCACAGCGCCGAGTGTATCCGTCGACGCCGGCGATGGGTACGCAGTGCCAGGGCCCTCAGATCGAAAACCCATTCGGGTGCAGAGCGTCGAAGTGGCCGATCCGCTGTTCCAGTCGGTCCAGCGCCTCCACCTCGCCGCACAGCGCATCGGCACCTTGTTCAAGGCGCTCGGCGCGCGACTCGATGCGGGTTTCGACTTCCGATTCGACACGGGCCGCGCGGGCCTCCACGCCGTTCGTGTCGAACAGCGCGGCCACCACCCGATCAGCCACACCGTGGCCGAGGGAGCGCCCGAGCGCTGCGACGATTTCCTCGATGCTGGCTTGCAACTGCGTGTCATCCTCACCGTCGAGGGTTCCCGGCGCCAGGTGGTCATGACCGAAATGAGCATCGAGCGCGATAAGCAACGCGGCATACCGTTCGGAATCGAGCGTGACCTCGTCGGGATCGTCGCCCGCCAGCATGCGCGTCGTCAGCTCCACGGCTTCGATGCCCAGCCACACCGATTCATGCACGAGTTCCGACACCTGGGGCACCAGCCGCGTCGCCGATTCGCGATAGCGAACCAGCGCCTTACGCTGCGCATGATCCAGGGTGATGGTTTCGCCGTCGATGTTGAGGCGATCACCATGAATTTCGATGTCCTCGCCTTCGCGCGTGAGGCGCAACATATCGCCTTGAAGCGAAACCGCGTAGTCGAGCCGGTAATCACAGATTTCGGCTGCGGAAACCCGGCTGGCGGCGAGCGTGGGCGCGGAGGTGGTCGCCAGCAGCAGTGCGGCGGCAGCAAGATTCGAAATGCGGCTCATGGTGGTGTACTCCCGTGTTTGCGGTAAGGTCCGCGAGGGACTGTGCCAGTGATACTGCAAACGGCGGGCCATACAGGATTCCAGTAAAATCAGTCACCTACAGTAATTTATTGGAATTCAAAAGGTGATTGTTGCCAAACATTGCGTGAAACCGCGATCAATCGGCGATGTTCCCCAAATGCTTGATGCTGGTGGACGCCGTGGGCGGCGCAGTGGCCCCGTTCTTGCTCGTTCTGCCGGTTCACGCCGCAGCGGTTTTGCAAGGATCTGAATGGATATCGCAATCATCGGCGCCAATGGCGACGTCGGCCGCGCCCTGGCGGTCCAGATCGTGGCGCGCAAGCTGCTGTCGCCGCGCCAGCGCCTGCAACTGGTCGGCCGGCGTGGCGGCGCCTCGGCCCAGGCCCTGTTCGGGCTGCGCGCCGATTTGTACGACGCCTATGCCGAAATCACGCCGGAGATCGATGTCGCCCTGGCCCCCGAGGAAGTTGCCGCCGACCTCATCCTGTTCACGGCCGGCGCCACTGCGCCAACCTCCGGGCGTCAGATGGTCAGCCGTCTGGAACTGGCGCGGATCAACGCCGAGGTCATGGAAAGCTACGCCAGCGTATTGGCGCAGCGCGGTCACGGTCAGGAACTCGTCGTGATGGTGACCAACCCGGTGGAGCTCGGGGTCGAAGTGTTTGCGCGGCATCTCGGCGCGGCGCGCGTGATCGGCATGGGCGCCTATCAGGACAGCATGCGTCTGCGCCGGGAGATCGCCGCCGATCTGGGTGTGCGACGTCAACGTATCTCGGCCTACATGCTCGGCGAGCACGGCGATGCGCTGGTGCCGATACTCAGCACGCTGTGGATCTATGGTTACGACGAAGCCGAGGTCGGCGTGGTGCGGGAGCGCCTGATCGGCGGCCGTGCGCCCGGCGACTTCGCGGCTGCGCTGACGCGCGAGAAGATGCACCTGAAGGAGCTGGTCGGCGCCGGCGAGGTCGAGGCCGCCTTCCGTTACGCCGAAGCCATGGCGCCGGACCTGCGCGCCGTGCTGTTGCCGCTGGTCACGCATATCTCCACCGCCAAGACCGCGATTTCCACGGCGGCGGTGACCGCCGAGCTGTGCGAGCAACTGCTCGGCGGCGGGCAGAGCGTGATCCCGGCGCAGGTCCGCTTGGCGGAGAACGACTGGGACGGTCCGGTGGGGGTGCTCGGCGTGCCCGTGGTCTGCGACCTGCGTGGCTGGTCCCAGGTCACCGATCTGGAGCTGAACCCGCAGGAGCGCTCGGATCTGTTCGGTGCGGCGCGGACCATTCAGCGGCAGCTCAAGGAGTGGCTCAAATGACCGAGGCCGTGTCGCTGCAGGATGTGGTGTATCTGTGCGAGGTCGCCGAACGGCCCGGCGTGGTCCACTCGATCGCCGCGGTGTTCGCGCATCGCGGCCTGTCGATCAAGGCGCTGGTCGCCGATACCAGTCACTCGCTGCCGCGCATTCTCGTGGCGTTCCGCGGCACCGCGCGGCAGTGCCGCATGGTCGAGCAGGTGCTGATGCGACTGCACCATGTCCATGGCGTTCGCACCTTTCCGATCGACGCCCCGGAGCTGCGCGCACTGGCGATCTGCCGCACGCAGGGCGAACTGCCGGCACTGCCGGGCGTGCGTGAGCAGTCGCTTGGCGACACCAGCCTGTTGTCGGGAACCTACGGCGCGGTCGAACTGGCGATCAACCAGCTTCTGGAACAGGGGCTCGTCAGCGACGTGTCGCGCACCATCGTCGCCCTGTAAGCGCTACGCGCCCTGGATGAACTCGATCTTGTAGCCGTCCGGGTCCTCGACAAAGGCGATCACGGTGCTGCCGTGCTTCATCGGACCCGCTTCGCGCGTGACCTTGCCGCCGCGCGCACGAACCCGTTCGCAGGCCATGGCCGCATCGTCGACCGAGACGGCGATGTGGCCGTAGGCGTCGCCAAGCTGATAGTCGCGCTGACCCCAGTTGTGTGTCAGTTCGATTTCGGCACCGTTCGGGTCCGACTCGAAGCCCAGGAACGCCAGGGTGAACTCGCCACCCGGAAAATCCTTGCGGCTGCGCAACTGCATGCCGAGTACATCCTGGTAGAACGCGATCGAGCGATCGAGATCGCCCACGCGCAGCATGGTGTGAAGAATTCGCATGTAGGACTCCGAATTGAGATGTCGCGCCGGGCTCGAGCCGGCGCAGGGAACCAAATCGATGGCGCGCATTCTAAGGCGAGCTCTACTCTGCTGCTGCGCACCGCTCGTCGCATTTGTCGCATTTGTCACATGCGGAAGCTTTTGCGGGGACGCAGACTCGGCTACTCTTCCGAATATCGGCCCAAATTGGGCCGGGGTCGCGCCGCCCGGCATGACCAACGCGCAGCCATCGCGCACTGTCTCTATCGAGAATCCTGATGACTGATGTGGTACGGGGCTTCGCCAACAGCCCTCTGAACTGGCCCGCCATCATAATGTTCGGCCTGACCCATGGCCTCGTGCTGACGCTACTGCCGTGGTACGCGCTGACGCATGATTTCAGCCTGGCCGCCTGGATTGGCGCCGCCTTTTTCATGGGCGCCACCGGCATGTCGATCACCGCCGGTTATCACCGACTGTGGTCGCACCGTGCCTACGAAGCCCACTGGCTGGTGCGCCTGCCGCTGATGCTGTTCGGCGCCATGTCGCTGCAGAACAGCACCCTGATCTGGGCATCGCTGCACCGCGTGCACCACAAGAACGTGGACCACGTCGACCTTGATCCGTATTCGATCCGGCGCGGCTTCTGGTTCGCGCACATGGGCTGGATGCTGCGTGACTATCCCAGCGCCGAGCTGGACCTGTCGAATGTGCGGGATCTCGAAAAGGATCCTTTGCTCGCATTCCAGCACAAGCATTACCTTGGTCTGGCCCTGTTCATGAACATCGGCATGCCGCTGCTGGTCGGCGCCGCCTTCGGCGATGCCTGGGGCTTCCTGCTGTTGGGCGGCCTGCTGCGCATCGTGCTGAACCATCACTTCACGTTCTTCATCAACTCCGCCGCGCACTGGTGGGGCCGCCGGCCGTACACCATCGAAAATTCGGCGCGTGACAACGACCTGATCTCGCTGGTGACCTTCGGCGAGGGTTATCACAACTATCACCACCTGTTTCAGTGGGACTACCGCAACGGCATCCGCTGGTGGCAGTTCGACCCGACGAAATGGCTGATCTACGGCTGTTCGACCCTGGGGCTGGCGTGGAACCTCAAGCGCGTGCCGGAATTCCTGGTGCAGCGCGCCATGCTGGAACGACAGTTCGCCGAAGCCCGGCTGGGACTGGAAGGCTGCAACCACCATCCGACCCGTCTGCAGGCCCTGCAGACCCTGTTGCAGCACGAGGTGGAAGCCTTCGGTGCGATCATGGGCGAATGGCGCGCGCTGCAGACCGATCGCTTCGAGGCGGCGCGCAAGCAGATCGCGGATACCTGGGAGAACAGCGAAGTCCGCCGTCGTCTGGCGCATCTGGAAGAATCCCTGCGTATGCAGCGCAAGCGCGTCAGATTGTTGCGGCTTCAATCAGTCTGAAACTGCAGAGCCTGGACGGATGGAAAAAAGCGCCGGCGTCAGCCGGCGCTTTTTGTTGGTGCGCTCTGGAACCCTCAGCGAATCTCGGCCACGAACTGCGCTTCCACTTCGTCGTCGATGGCGATGTCCATGTGATAAAGCCCCGGTGCGAACGGCATTTCGGTGCCATAGCGCGTGACCGGCTGCCCGAGCATTTCCGCCGCCAGCGGCTCGGCCGGAATCTCGAACCCGGCACCCGGAGACGGCGACAGCCTGCGCGCGTCGATGTGGATTGAGCGCGGCGTCACGGCCTGAGCACCGCGCGTCACCATCGCCGAGACATGCCGCACCAGGCGCCCATCATCACTGGCGGCGTCTGTCGGTGCGATCAGCAGATTGACCCCTAGATCGGGAGCGCCTCGCCGTTGCGGGGCGCGGGCGGACGGCCGGGCCGGCGCGAACAGCGACAGCCCTTGTGCGTCGAGGTAATGACGCGGAATCCGTAAACGGAGCATGCCTGTGCCTCCGGTTGTCGTTATCAATGCAGGGAAGACTCTCCTCCAAGCCTATCCCCGCCAGCTGAACCTGCACCGACCCGCTATTGACTGCAATTTGGGTTCGGCCGATCGACTCAGTATTTTACCGAACAGCCATAAGGCCGCGTCTGTGCCTGGCTGACCGGCTTGCCGGCCATTGCCTCGTCCAGCGCCAGCTTGACGTAGGGCGTTGCTTTTTCGATGTCCTGAGGATTGGCGGATGGGATGCTGTCGATGCCGCCGGCGTAGATCAGCGTGCCCTTGGGATCGATGATGTACATGTGCGGCGTGGTCTTGGCGCCGTACTCGCGGCCGACATCGCCGCTGGGATCGAGCAGCACGGCGGTCGGTGCGGCGTCACGTTCCGCGGTCAGCGCATTGGCCTCGGCGCCGCTGACATGGCCTTGCTCGCCGGGGGCGGAGGAAATGATCGACAGCCAGGCGACATCCTTGGCGGTGTATTCCTTCTGCAGGGACTGCATGTTGCCGCTGCCGTAGTGTTTGCGAACGAACGGGCAGCCGTCGTTGGTCCATTCCAGTACCACATACTGGCCACCGAAATCGGAGAGGCTGCGGGTCTCGCCATTGCTGTCCGGCAGCGAGAAATCCGGGGCGGCCGCGCCGACATCGGCGGCGGCCTGCGCTGTGCCGGCCGCGCTCAATACCACGGCGGCCAGGGCAAAGCGGATCGTCTGATTGATGCTGTGCATGATCGGGCTCCAAAAAAGAGTGCGGACCTCAGGACGAAGCCGCACCGGTTTGTAGGGAATCGATGACGATATCGGGGGTCAGCAACTGCGGCAGCACTTCGGCTTCGCCGCCGTTGCGGAATACCAGATACAGCGGTACGCCGCTGCGGCCGTAGCGTTCCAGCATCTCGGTGATCTGAGGATCGGACCGTGTCCAGTCCCCTTTGAGATAAACCACCGCGTCGCGGACGAAGGCCTGTTTGACGCGACTGCTGGACAGCGCCACGCGTTCGTTGACCTTGCAGGTGATGCACCAGTCCGCGGTGAAATTCACGAACACGGTCTGACCGGAATCGCGGGCGGCGCTGAGCCGCTCCGGGGAATAGGCCTGCCATTCGGCGTGCTGCTCGGCGCCGGCCTGGGACGGCGGCGACACCGTGCGCACCAGCGGATGCGCGAGCACCGCGATGGCGCCAGCAGCCGCGGCCAGTTTGAATACCAGCGCCATCGGCCCGGGCCGATGCCATAGCCAGGCGACGAAGGCGACCAGCACCAAGCCGATTCCGGCCAGCGCCATGCCGCTGCGATCGGTCAATCCACCGAGCACCCACAGCAGCCAGACCACCGTCAGATACAGCGGAAAGGCCATGAACTGCTTGAACGACTCCATCCATGCGCCGGGACGCGGCAGCAAGCGTGCGAGTGCCGGAACCAGTCCGATCAGCAGGAATGGCGAGGCCAGGCCCAGGCCCAGCGCCAGGAAGACGGTCAGCGCCATCGCCGGTGGCTGCGTCAAGGCGTAGCCCAGTGCCACACCCATGAACGGCGCCGAACAGGGGCTGGCCACGACCACCGCCAGCACGCCGGTGAAGAACGAGCCGCGCAGGCCACCGCGCGTGGTCAGGGACTGGCCCACGCCCATCCAGCGCGTCCCGAAGTGGACGAGGCCCGACAACGACAGCGCCATTGCGAAGAACAGGTAGGCCAGGGCCGCGACGAACAGCGGTTGCTGGAGCTGGAACCCCCAGCCGACGGCGTCCCCGCCGCCACGCAGTCCGAGCAGTACGCCGGCCAGTATCGCGAAGCAGATCAGGACGCCCCCGGTATAGGCCAGCGAGTGGCGTAGATGTCCGCCACGACCCTCATCGGATTCGAGCAGCGAAACCGCCTTGATCGACAGCACCGGGAATACGCAGGGCATCAGGTTCAGGACCAGGCCGCCGAGAAACGCGAAAACCAGGCCGGTGAAAAAGCCCAGGGTGCTGGCGTCGGTCGGCCTGGCGTCCGTGCCGTCGGGCACCGCCTCGCTTGCTTCACTGCTGACGTTGATCGCGGCCTCGACCGGCGCGACGCTGCCCGGCGTGGCGCGGATGCGATATGCGTGGGCCGGTTCGCCATCGTGGATCACCAGCACGCCTTCGACCGGTTGCGGCGCCTCGACGAAATAATCGCTGAGCGTCTGGCTCCAGCGCAGGGTGTCGCCGCCATCGCCGGCAAAGCGTTGCGCCGCCGCGTGGTTGACCAGGTCGTTGGCGAACGGAAAGAAATCGACCTCGGTGTCGGCGGCGACGGTGACGCCGTCCACGGCGATCGAGATGTCCGGGTCGCTCACCGTGAACCGGGCGGGCCAGTCCACGTCGACCGGCAACTGCGCGCGGGTCTGTGCGAAGAACGAAGCCCAGATTGGATCGGGTGTATTGGCGTCCGAATGGGTTGGCACTTCCAGCGACAGTTCGGTATCGCCGGGGATGCAGATGTCGCGGCACACCAGCCAGCTGGCGCGGGCCTGAAGTTCCACCGGCTTGCCGGCCGGCCAGTCCGCCGGCAGCCGGATCGGGACCAGGTGCAGGGTTTCGCCGCTGTAACCGTAGTTGGTCAGCTCGCCGAGCGCTTCACGGTGCGGATAGGGCCAGTGAATCTCGCCGGCGGACACGCCCTCCGGCAAGGTCCATTGCAGACGCGTTGCCAGGCCGGAGTCACCGGGGTTACGCCAGTAGGTGTGCCATTCGGCATCGGGCCGCAGCCGCAGCGCCACCCAGAACTCTGAAGCGCCCTCGGCTCCAGCCTGGGCCGCATTGACCTCGGAGACCAGTTCGGCTTCGATATGATCGAGCAGTACCGGTGCGGCCAGGGCCGGTCCACATGGCAGGACCAGCATGGCGAGGCTCAGGGTGCGCAGCCGGCGCAAAAAAGGAGTCATGTGCGTGCTTCTTCCAGGATGCATCAGTGACCGCGAAAGTGCGGTTAAGTTTCGCGAAAGTCTACCGGTTCGAGTTCGCTTGCAAGATGGCGTCCGGGGCGCCGTTGCCATTCCATGCCCGAACGCGTGTTGCCTGTGGCTGGCGGCCCTGTGTCTGGCCGTGCTGCTGCCGGTGCCGACGATGGCCGCAGACAGCCTGCGTTGCGGCTCGCGCATCGTCTCCACCGGCGCACGTGCGCTCGAAGTCGAGGCGGTCTGCGGCGAGCCGGACTATCGCGACGTCTGGAGCTATCAAGTGCGGGGTCGGATCGTGGCCGACGACGAGGAGTGGACCTACAACTTCGGCGCCAACCAATTGCTGCGGATTCTTCATTTCTCGAACGGCCGTCTGAGCCGCATCGACAGCGACGGCTACGGTTTCTCGACGCGCCGCGGCGCCAACTGCCAACCCGCCGACATCGTCGAGGGCGTGTCCAAATACCGTCTGCTCGCGCGCTGCGGCGAGCCGGATGCGCAGGAGGCGACGCAGTTGCTGGCCCCGTCACGCGAGCATCGATACCACCACGCCTATCCAGGCGGCCCGCGCGACTGGACCGTGCAGCAGGTTTATCGCGAGCGCTGGCTTTACGATTTCGGCTCCAGTTACCTGCAACGCGAGGTCACGCTGGAGAATGGGCGGGTGACGGACGTGCAGAACGGTCAGCGCGGTTTTCTCAACTGAGCGGATCGGGGCTTCCGACACGCATTGCCGCGCACTGCGATAATCGGTCGACTACCTACTGATACGGTTCCGCGTTTATGCCTGCATCGGGTTTCACCCTGTTCCTGACCGGATTGCCGGGTGCCGGCAAGTCCACTGTCGCGGCTGCGCTGCAGAAGCATCTCGAACGCGAATGCGGGCGCCGTTCGACGATACTCGACGGCGACGTGGTGCGCGAAATGCTGTCGTCCGGCTTGACCTTCACCCGCGCCGACCGCGAGCTGAACGTGCGCCGGATCGGCTATGTCGCCACCGAAGTCACACGTCACGGCGGCATCTGCATCTGCGCGGTGATTGCGCCCTATCGCGGCGCGCGCGACGATGCGCGCGAACGCGTGCAGGGGGTCGGCCGTTTCTACGAGATTCACATGTCGACGCCGCCTCAGGTCTGCGAAGCGCGCGATCCCAAGGGACTCTATCGGCGCGCACGGCGCGGCGAGATCAAGGGCTTCACCGGCGTCGACGATCCGTACGAGGCGCCACTGAGTCCGCAGGCCTCGATCGATACCAGCCGGCTGACGGTGGACGAGGCGGTGCACTGCATCCTGCGTCTGCCGCGCCTTGATGGACTGCTTTGAAAGGAACGCGAAACATGAAGAACACCCACCGCGACTACGACATCATCCTGTTCGGCGCCACCGGATTCACCGGCCGCCTCACGGCCGAATACCTGGCGCGCGAGGGCGGCAAGGACCTGCGCTGGGCGCTGGCGGGGCGCAATCCGGCCAAGCTGGCCGCGGTGCGCGAATCCTTGGCCGCCATCGACCCGCAATGCGCCGAGCTGCCGCTGCTGGATGCCGACATCAATGATGCCGGCGGCATGCGCGCACTGGCCGAATCGGCGCGTGTGATCATCACCACGGTCGGTCCGTACATCCTTTACGGCGAAACCCTGGTGGCCGCCTGCGCCGAAGCCGGCACCGACTACGTGGATCTCACCGGTGAACCGGAATTCGTCGACACCATGTGGTTGCGCCACCAGGACACCGCGCTCAAGTCCGGCGCGCGACTCGTGCATTGCTGCGGTTTCGACAGCATTCCGCACGACCTCGGCGCCTATTACACGGTGCAGCAATTGCCGCCAGATGTGCCGCTGACGGTGCGCGGCTACGTGCGCGCTGGCGGCACCTTCTCCAGCGGCACCTATCATTCGGCGATTCATGCCTTCTCGCGCATGCGCGACTATTCCAAGGTACGGCAGGCGCGGGTGGCGCGTGAGCGCGACCCCGAGTCCAAACGTCGTGTCGGCGATGCTGGCGGCGGCGTGCAGTTCAATCACGAACTCGATACCTGGGTGGTACCGTTTCCGTCCGTGGACCCGCAGATCGTCAAGCGATCGGCGCGCGCGTTGGACCGCTACGGGCCGGACTTTCGCTACGCGCATTTCGTGCAGGTCAAGAAACTGCACTCCGTCGCTGCGCTGATCGGTGGGGCGGGCGCCGTGTTCGTCGCCGCGCAGTTCGGACCGAGCCGCGACTGGTTGCTGTCCAAGCGAAAATCCGGAGACGGCCCTTCGCCCGAGCAGCGCGCCAAGGGCTGGTTTCGTGTGCGTTTCTTCGGTGAAGCCAAGGACGCGGCGAAGACGCGCGTGGCGGTGGACGTGCGCGGTGGCGATCCCGGTTATGGCGAAACTTCGAAGATGCTCGCCGAATCAGCCCTGTGCCTGGCTTTCGACGAGTTGCCGGACCGGGCGGGTCAGCTCACCACGGCCGCTGCGATGGGGGATGCGCTGATCGTTCGCCTGCAGCGCGCCGGGATCAGCTTCGAAGTCGTGTCCAGCGAAAGCAAGGTGGTCGCATGAGTCCACGCACGATATTGACGCTGGCCGCCGCGCTCGGTGCGCTGGCGGTCATCGTCGGCGCCTTCGGCGCCCATGCCCTGCGCACGCGCCTGGAGCCGGAACTGCTCGCAGTCTGGCGTACCGGCGTCGAATATCAGTTCTATCATGTGTTCGCGCTGCTGGTCGTGGGGCTGTTTGCTGCACAGCGCCCGTCGACCTTGCTGAGCGTGGCGGCCTGCCTGTTCATTGCCGGAATCGTGGTCTTCTCAGGCAGTCTTTACGCGCTGGCGCTGTCCGGTATTCGCGTGCTCGGTGCGGTCACGCCATTCGGCGGTCTGGCGATGATTGCCGGCTGGATCTGTCTGGCGTTCGCCGCCTGGCGGCAGTGATTCGTCATCGACACGACTGGTAGTGCCGACACAAAACACGGACGCTTGGACCGCAACACTGCGTCCGTATCCGGTTCTAATGCGTAGATGTACTTGAAACCCGAAGAGGACGCATCATGGACCGCAGAAATTTCCTGGGAGTCCTCGGCGCGGGCTTTATCGTCGGTATTGCCCCGGCTCGCGCTGACGACACATCCCAACCCGCAACCCCGAGGACCGGCGACATGACGCCCATCGACAAACCCAAGGCCGAGTGGAAACAGCTGCTCGAGCCCGAGCGTTACGAGGTACTTTTCAAGGAAGCCACCGAGCGCGCCGGCACCAGCCCGCTGAACAAGGAAAAGCGGGACGGCACCTTCATCTGCGCCGCCTGCTACCTGCCGCTGTTCGACGCCCGCTTCAAGTTCGAAAGCGGTACCGGTTGGCCCAGCTTCTACGACACGCTGCCGGATGCGGTGGACACCAAGCGCGATTTCAAGCTGGTGTGGCCGCGTACCGAATACCACTGCGCGCGCTGCGGTGGGCATCAGGGTCATCTGTTCGAAGACGGCCCCAAACCCACCGGGCTGCGTTACTGCAACAACGGCCTGGCCTTGCAGTTCGTGCCGGACGGCGAGACGCTGCCGGACCTGCGCTCATGAACCTGCGCCCGGGCCGGGTGCGCCGCTTCGCCGGCATTGCCCTGGCGAGCCTGGCGGTGACGCTGATGGCGGTGCCGGGCATTGCCAGGGAGGCGACGGCGACGGCGATCTTTGCCGGCGGCTGCTTTTGGTGCACGGAGTCGGACTTCGAGAAGCTCGATGGCGTGGTCGAGGCAGTGTCCGGCTACATTGGCGGTGACGTCAGGAATCCGAGTTACAAGCAGGTGAGCGCCGGTGCAACCGGGCACGCCGAGGCGGTGCGCGTGAGCTATCACCCCGACGAAATCAGCTATCCGGAACTCGTGCAGCATTTCTGGCGGACCATCGACCCCACGGTCAAGGATCAGCAGTTCTGCGATCACGGTCGTCAGTACCGCAGCGCGATCTTCTATGAGGACGCCGAGCAGAAGCAGATTGCCGAGGACAGTCTCAAGGCGCTGCAGGCCAGTGGTCGTTTCGCACGCATCGAAACCGAGATCAGCCAGGCCGGACCGTTCTACGAGGCGGAGGACTATCACCAGGATTACTACAAGAAAAACGCGGTTCGCTACAAGTTCTACCGCTGGAACTGCGGACGCGATCAGCGCCTTGAGGAAATCTGGGGCGAGCCGTAGTCATGCCCCGCTTCTAACGCCATGCCCCGCCAAGCGGAACCCCGCAGAATGAATCGCCTGCGGCATGGCCGTTCCACTGACCCACCGCTCGCATTCGCGAGCGGTCCCCCTTCCCCCGCCAGCGGGCGAGGGTAGGTCGGCGTCACGCGGCACGCGCCTTCGCAACTTGTTACGCTGTCATGAACGCTGCGACGCGCCGTGCGCCGCCCGATGACGTCATGACCAAAGTCCTACTCGCATCCAAGTCGCCACGCCGACAGGCGTTGTTGCGCCAGCTCGGCGTGGACTTTGCCGTTCTCGACGTGGATGTTCCGGAAGTGCCGCGCCCGGGCCAGTCTCCGATCGAGTACGCGGTGTCCGTCGCCGCCGCCAAGGCGCGCGCCGGCGCCATCCGTGCAGGTACCGAATCGGTGGTGCTGGGGGCAGACACGGACGTCTCGGTCGACGGCGAGATACTGGGCAAGCCGCCGAATCCCGAGCATGCCGCGCAAATGCTGCTGCGGCTGTCGGCGCGCGAGCATCAGGTGTGCAGCGCTGTCGCGATCGTGCACGGCGGCGAGTTGCGCACCGCGCTGTCCGTCACTACCGTCGAGTTCGGTCCGATTTCCGAGGCAGCGGCGATGGCCTATGCCGAAACCGGCGAACCGCTCGGCAAGGCTGGCGCCTACGCGATTCAGGGCTATGCCGCGCGTTGGGTACGGTCGATCAAGGGCAGTTACAGTGGTGTGGTGGGTTTGCCGCTGTTCGAGACCGCCGCGCTGCTGGACTCCCTGAGCCTTTCCACCCAGCCTCCGACTACGCCCCCGAATTCGCCGTGAGTACTGAAATCCTCGTCAACATCGGGCCCCAGGAGACCCGCGTCGCGCTGGTCGATGGCGGCGTCGTGCAGGAAGCCTACGTGCAGCGTGCCTCGCGCCAGGGCGTGGTCGGCAACATCTACAAGGGGCGCGTCAATCGAGTACTGCCGGGCATGCAGGCCGCGTTCGTGGAAATCGGGCTGGCCCGCACCGCCTTTCTGCATGTCGGTGACATGGTGCAGTCCGGCGGCGGCGAGAACGGCGAATCGATCGCGCCACCGCCGGTGAACCAATTGCTGCACGAAGGCCAGGACGTGCTGGTGCAGGTGCTCAAGGACCCGCTGGGCACCAAGGGTGCGCGGCTGACCACGCTGCCCTCGGTACCGTCCCGCTATTTGGTGTTGCTGCCGTTCGACAAGCATGTGGGTGTGTCCGCGCGGATCGAGGACGAGGCCGAGCGCGAACGTTTGAAAACCATCATGAGCGGCCTGGTCGCGGAGCTGGCCCCCAACTACGGCGTGATTGTGCGCACCGTGGGCGAGGGCGCCTCGGCCGAGGCCCTGGCGCAGGACATGCAGTTTCTGGTCAAGCTCTGGCGCTCGATCAGCGAACAGGCACGCAGCGCCAGACCCGGTGATCTGGTTCACGGCGATCTGCCGCTGTCGATGCGCATCCTGCGCGACCTGCTCGGCACCGACGTGGACCGCGTACGCATCGACAGCTTCGAGGAATGCGGGCGTGTCCGCGCCTTTGCGGAGCGGTTCGTGCCGGACGCGGCTTCGCTGGTCGAACACTACGACGGTGCGGCCCCGATCTTTGACCTGTACGGGGTCGAGGATGATCTCAATCGGGCGCTGGATCGGCGTGTGGAACTCAAGTCCGGCGGTCATCTGGTGGTCGACCAGACCGAGGCGATGACCACGATCGACGTCAATACCGGCGCCTTCACCGGGCATCGCAATCTCGACGAGACCATCCTCAAGACCAACCTCGAAGCCGCCCAGGCGATCGCGCGGCAACTGCGGCTGCGCAATCTCGGCGGCATCATCATCATCGACTTCATCGACATGAAGAACGAGGATCACCGCGTGCAGGTGATGCGTGCGCTGGAGAAGGGGCTGGCGCGCGATCCAGCCCGCAACCAGGTGTGTCCGGTGTCGCCACTGGGCCTGGTCGAGATGACGCGCAAGCGCACGCGCGAGTCGCTGGGACACATCCTGTGCGAACCGTGCCCGGCCTGCGAAGGGCGCGGCTACGTCAAGACCGTGGAAACGGTGTGCCATGAGGTATTCCGCGAAATCCAGCGCTCGGCCCGGCAGTTCGAGGCCAAGGCGTTTCTGGTGATCGCCGCGCCCAAGATCGTGACGCGGCTGATGGAAGAGCAGACCGTAGGTCTGGCAGAGCTCGAAGCCAGCCTCGGACGCCCGATCCGCCTGCAGGCAGAAAGCCTGTACCTGCAGGACAACTTTGACGTGGTACCCCTGTGAATGTCGTACGACGCGGTAATGTGCCGAAGCGGACCGCGTTCGGGAACCGGTAGCGCTCCGTGAAGCAAAGCCGCCGCCGGCTCTGGACCTGGACGATCAGCACGGTCGCCGGCCTGATCGTGCTTGCCGCCGTCGTCACCGGTCTGTTCCGCGGCGCGGTGTTGCTGCTGCCGGGCTATCGCGACGACCTGGAACGCAAGATCGGCGAGATCACCGGTTACGACATTCGCATCGGCGAAATGAATCTGTATTGGCGCGGGCTGTCGCCGGTGCTGGATCTCGACCGCCTGGTGGTGATGAGTGCCGCCGACCCGGAACAGCCGGCGGTCCGCATCGGCGAGATGGTGATCGGGACCAGCCTGTGGCGTCTGATGCACGGCGATGTGACACCGCGCTATCTGTCGCTTACGGGCCTGCAACTGGCTGTGGAGCGTCAGCCGGACGGCCATTGGATCGTGTCCGGTCTCGAAAGCCGGGGCAGTGGCGGCGTCGAAGTGCAGAAGCTGCTCGACGAGCTTGCGCGCTTCAAGCGCGTGCGCCTGGCGGGCTGCGTGGTCGAGGTCAGCAACGAGCAGTGGTTCGGCCAGAGCGCGCGCGGCTTCGAACTGCGCGAAGCCGATCTGCAGATCGGCGAAACCGCCAGCGATCTGCTGCTGCGGATGCAGATGCCGGCCGACATCGGCCGCGATCTGCAAGTCCAGCTTCATCTCGATGGCCCCTTGAATCGCCCGGCGCAATGGCAGTTCGACGCCGAGGCCAGCGCCGGCGACCTCCAGCTGGGTGATGTGCTGCGACCTTGGATCAAGGACGGCGCCGGTCTAGCGGTGGGCGCGCCGGTGCTCAGCTTCAGCGGGTCCACCAATCAGCAGGGTGGATTCGATCAGTTGAGCGCCGCGCTCGACCTCGAATCCCTGGAAACTCGCAGCGCCGACGGCAGCGGCGCCAAACTGTCGGATATCCACCTTGAGGGCCAGTGGCAACGCGGACCCGAAACCTGGGGGCTGGACCTGCAATCCCTGCGTCTGCGTGGACCCAACGGCCCCTGGCCGGTCACGCGCGGGCGGCTCAGCCGCAGTGTCAATGGGACGCAAACCGAGTGGCGTGCCGATCTCGGTTTCGTACGGCTCGACGACCTCGCACCTCTGTTCGCGGTGCTGCACAAGGATCGTGGCGCTGATCGCTTGGCCGGTTTGCGTGGCGATCTGCGTTCCTTGGTCATGAACCTGTCGCTGGGGGATGGCGCGCCGCGTTATCGCTATCGCGCCGAGGTGGCCGCCGCCGGTGTCGATGACGGTGAACGCCGCTTTGTCGGGCTCACCGGCGCCCTCAGCGGAGACGACAGTGGTGGCCGGCTGCAATTGCAGCCGGCCCCGGCCGAGTTTGCTTGGCCCAGCCTGTTCGCGGACTCGATCGCGGTCGATTCCCTGAGCGGCCGCCTCGATTGGGCGCAAACGGCCGATGGCGGCTGGCGCATCGGACTGGACGGGCTGAGCTGGCAGTTGATGACTGCGGCCGGTGCCGGCGAAGGCGAGCTGCTGTTGCCGGGCGCCAGCGCTGGAAAGCGCGCCACGCCCCGGCTGAAACTGCGTACCTCGCTGCAGACCGATGACGTGGTTCCGATGAAGTCTCTGGTGCCGATTGCGTGGCACGCCAGCCTGCGCGACTGGCTGGATCGCGCGATTCGCGGCGGTCGCGTGGTCGACGGCGAACTGCGTCTGGACCTGCCGTTTTCGGACATCGGCCAGAAGCGGGTACCCGAGGGCTTCCAACTGGACCTGCAGGTGGCCGGCGGCCAGCTCGCGTTTCTGCCGGACTGGCCGACGGCAGACGGCCTGGAGGCCACGCTCGCGTTCCGTGGCAACGGCCTGAGTGTGAAAAGTGATCGCGGCAGCCTGCGCGGGCTCAAGCTCGAAGAGCTGAGCGCGCGTATCGAGGATTTCTCCGAACGCCGGCTGCTGATCGACGGACGCATCAGCGGTGATGCGGCACGCTTCTACCAGGTGCTGGACAGCACGCCGCTGCGCGAGCGGCTGTCGGCGCTGCTCGACAAGACCGATGCTGCCGGTCCGACCGTGGTCGATCTGGGCCTGCAGGTACCGCTGGATGCCGGTGCCGAACCCGAAGTGGCCGGCACCATCGACATCAACGAGGGCCGGATGCGCGTCACCGGTCTGCCCGAGGACGTCACCGAGATTCAGGGGCAGGTTCGGTTCGACAACGCGGGCGTCAGCGCGCAGGACCTGCACGGCCGTTGGATGGACATCGAGCTGAGTGCCGCGCTGGAGCCGACCGAGCCGGGCGTCACCGATCTGTCGGTCGAATTCGATCTGGGCGCCGAGTCGGTGTTGCTGGAACGCGTGCCGCCGTGGATACGTTCGAGGATTCGTGGTCGCTCTCACTGGCGCGGCGGCACCCGCCTGGGTGTCGAGCAAACCCAGCCTTTCGTCCTGCGCTCCGATCTGGAAGGCACCACGATCGAGTTGCCGGAGCCCTTGTATCGCCCCGCCGGCCAGTCCGGTCCACTGACGATCTCGCTGAGCCCGGACGACAGCGAAGGTGTGCTTTTCGAGGCCCAGCTTGCCGAGTTGCTGAGCGTTCGCGGCCGTGTTGGCGCCGTGCGCGAGGATCCGGGTTTCGATCTGTTGTCGGCCACGCTGGCGCAGCCCAGGAACCGTCTGGACTATTTGCAGATTTGGTTTGGGGGTGCGCCGCCGGAGACGCCGGAACCCGGAATCTTCGTCGGTGGGCGCGTCGATTCCGTCGATGTTCGCGGCTGGGGTCAGATCTACGAACCCGGCGATGGCGACATGCCGATTCCCGATCCGCGACTGGACGTGGCGGTCGCTGCGATCCGTTTCGGTAGTTTCCGGGTGCGGGACGCTCAGGTACGGGCCCTGCACGACGACGAGGGCTGGGCGTTGCAGTTTGATAGCGAACAGGCCGCCGGCAGCCTGAACTATCCGAGCGATCAGCAAGGCGTGATGACGGCGCGCTTCGATCACCTGGTGGTGACTAGCACACCCGATGAGGGCGCCGAAGGTGATGACGAGGCGCGCGCCGAGGAAGCACCGACGCCGGATTTCACGCGCGACCATGAGCCGCTCGATCCCACCACGATCCCCACCTTCGATGTCGATGTTGCCGCACTCACGTTCAACCGGATCGGCCTGGGTCATGTCGTCTTGCAGACCTCGCGCCTGCCGGAAGGCCAGAAGGTCGACCGGTTCAGCAGCGATGCGCCGGTTCTGCAGGCACAGGTGCAGGGCCAGTGGACCCGTGCCGGCGACACCTCGCAGGCCGGTCTGGGTTTCGACATCAAGAGCTCGCAGATCGCCGACGCGCTGACCGCTTTCGGCTACGCGGCCAATCTCGAAGCCCGCCAGGCGAACATCAAGGGGCAGCTCTCATGGGATTCGGCGGGCGAGGGTCTGAGCCTGGCGCAGGCCAGCGGCACGGTTTCGTTGCAGGCTGAGCGCGGTCGCATGCGCACCGTCGAACCCGGCGCCGGGCGCGTGCTCGGCCTGTTCAGCTTCTACGCGCTACCGCGCCGCCTCACGCTCAACTTCGGAGATGTGGTCGGCAAGGGGCTGGCCTTCGATCGCATCGACGGCAATTTCGATCTCGGCGACGGCGTGGCGCATACTTCGGACCTCGACATCGAAGCGCCCTCGGTGCGGATCGAGATGCGTGGCGATATCGGCCTGGCCGCCCGCGACTATGATCAGCGGGTCACCTTGTTTCCCGATGTGTCCGGCGGGGTTACGCTGGGGGCGGCCTTGCTGGGTGGCCCTGCGGCGGCCGTGATCGCGCTGCTGGCGCAGGAACTGCTCGACAAGCCGCTGGATCAGGCCAGCCAGCTCAGCTATCGCCTCACCGGGAGCTGGGACAATCCGCAGGTGAATCGCATCGACGGCGGAGAATGAGGGCGCTGGCCCGAAACGCCACTTGCAAAACAGACAACTGGACCCGACTGAATAACCCATGAGCACAGCCAATCCCCTAGTCGCCGCGCTGCAGATGCGCACCGGAGCCGATGTGGCGGAGAATCTTGCGCAGGCGCGAGGTCTGCTCGAAGACGCAGCACGCGCCAAGGCGGTCCTCGCCGTCCTGCCCGAGAACTTCGCGTTCATGGGCGCCAAGGAAACCGACAAACTCTCCGTTGCGGAACCGCAGGGCGAAGGCGCCATCCAGAGTTTTCTGGCGACGCAGGCGCGGCGCCTCGGCCTGTGGATCGTCGGAGGAACGCTGCCGATGGCCGTCCCCGAACGCAAGGACAAGGTCTGGGCGGCCAGCCTCATGTACAGTCCGGAAGGCAAGCTGGCGGCGCACTATGACAAGGTGCACCTGTTCGACGTGGAGGTCGCCCGCGAAGACGGCGTGGATCGCTACCGCGAATCCGCCACCATCGAGCAGGGCGACATCCGCTTCGTTACGCAGGACACGCCGGCCGGCCGCGTCGGCATGACCGTGTGCTACGACCTGCGCTATCCCGAACTGTACCGCCGGCTGTCGCGGGACCTGGCGGAGATCATCGTGGTGCCCTCGGCTTTCACCCAGCGCACCGGCGAAGCCCATTGGGAGCCCTTGCTGCGCGCCCGCGCCATCGAGAACCAGTGCTTCATCATCGCGCCGAACCAGCACGGCCAGCATCCGGGCGGGCGCAAGACCTACGGTCACAGCTGCATCATCGACCCCTGGGGCACCGTCATCGCCGAGCGCGCCGAAGGGGTGGGTATCGTCACCGCCACACTGCGCCGCGAACAACTCTTCAATCTGCGTCGCACCTTCCCGGTGCTGACCCATCGCCGAATCGTCTATGACCGCACCTGAGAATTCCCTGGACCGGGCCCGCTCCGCGCTGCTGGCGCCGGGCGGGCTGGATCTCGCCGACCTCGAGCGCACACTGGACGCACTGATGCGCCCCGGTATCGACGCGGCCGACCTCTATTTCCAGGACACGCGTGCCGAATCCTGGGTGCTGGAAGACGGCATCATCCGCACCGGCAATCACCATGTGGAACGTGGCGTGGGTCTGCGAGCCCAGTCCGGCGAAAAGACCGGCTTCGCGTATTCGGACGAGATCGTCGCCCCGGCCCTGATCGATGCCGCCAGCAATGCGCGCGCCATCGTGCGCCAGGGCCAGCAGGGCGGCGTGCAGGCCTGGAGCGCGCGCAGCGTCGCACCGCTGTACGTCGGCGTGAGCCCGCTGGACAGTCTTCCGGTGGAAGACAAGCTGTCGCTGCTGCGCCGCTGCGATGCCGCCGCGCGCAGCGCCGACCCGCGCGTCTCCCAGGTCATCGCCTCGCTGTCGGGCACCTACGAAATCATTCTGATCGCCGCCAGCGACGGCACCTTGGCCGCCGACGTGCGTCCGCTGTGCCGGCTCAACGTCAGTGTCGTCGTGGAATCCGGCGGCAAGCGCGAGCAGGGTTCGTCCGGCGGTGGCGGTCGCCACGGCTACGAAGTGTTTCTGGAATCCGGCAGCCCCGAGGACTATGCGCGCGAATCGGTGCGCGTCGCCCTGGTCAAGCTCGAAGCGGTGGCGGCTCCTGCGGGCACGCAGACCGTGGTGCTCGGCCCCGGCTGGCCCGGCGTGCTGCTGCACGAGGCGGTCGGCCATGGTCTGGAAGGGGATTTCAACCGCAAGGGCAGTTCCGCCTACAGCGGCAAGATCGGCCAGAAGGTGGCCTCCGAACTTTGCACCGTGGTCGACGAAGGCTCGATTCCCGGCCGGCGCGGTTCACTCAGCGTGGATGACGAAGGCACGCCCACGCAGCGCAACGTGCTGATCGAGAACGGCATCCTGCGGGGCTACATCCAGGACAAGACCAACGCCCGCCTGATGGGCATGGCGGCCACCGGTAACGGTCGCCGGGAGTCCTACGCGCACCTGCCGATGCCGCGCATGACCAACACCTATCTCACCGCCGGGGAATCCGATCCGGCGGACATCATCGCCAGCGTCGAAAAGGGAATCTACGCGGTCGGCTTCAACGGCGGCCAGGTCGACATCACCTCCGGTAATTTCGTGTTCGCCGCCAGCGAGGCCTATTTGATCGAAAATGGCAAGGTCACGCGCCCGGTCAAGGGCGTCACCCTGATCGGCAACGGCCCGGACGCCCTGGGGCGCGTCAGCATGGTCGGCAACGATCTCGCGCTGGACCCCGGTATCGGCGTCTGCGGCAAGGACGGCCAGAGCGTACCGGTCGGCGTGGGCCAGCCCACGCTCAAGATCGACGCGATGACGGTGGGTGGCACGCAGACCTGATTTCCCAAAGCGCAAGGCGGGATTCGCGCAAAGACGCAAAGACGCAAAGACGCGAAGAAAGGCCTTTGACCGACTTAAAGGCTTTTGATTTTTGAGCGGTTCTTGGCGTCTCCGCGCCTTTGCGCGAAACAAGCTTCTGCTGCTCAGCGGGAGAAGTGCTCGTCCGCATTTCCCCTGATCCGTCTACACTGCCGGCGAACTCCTGTTGCACCTTGCCCGCCGCAATGCGGAACCTTGTCCACAGTCTGCTGGTTGTCTGCCTGCTGGCCAGCACGCTCTGCCGCGCCATGCCCGCGGCCGGCAATGGACTGTTTTGCGGCGCCTCGGGTACCCAGGCCAACCCGATCTTGGTCGCGCGCATTCTGGCCAGTGCGCCGCCTGAACTCCGCCCCAAGGCCGCGCTCACCGAAGATTGCTGCAAGGTGCATTGCAGCAGTGCCGCGCTGATCCCGGAGCATTTCTCCCTTCCGAAATTCGAGGCGCTGCACCTCGCGCTCGCCTCGCCTCTGTCCCGGCTTCATCCCTTCGAAGCGCGTGCTGCCCGGGCGCGAGGCCCGCCGCATTTCATCTGACCCCCGCCAGTCATCGCGCCAAAGCGCAGATTTTCGAGGCCCGTCGCGGCCTCATTCCAGGGAACAGATTTCAATGAAACCGATTCGTTTTTGCACGGCTGTGTCGGCAGTCGTGCTGTGTGTATTGTCCGCGCCCGCCGTTGCCGGCAGCCGCGTCGATTCCCATGCGCCGATCGGCGTCATGGCCGACCATTTTCACCATGCCGGGGAATGGATGCTGTCCTACCGCTTCATGCGCATGAGCATGGACGGCAACCGCACCGGCACCGACGACATTTCGCCTGACGATATCGTCACCACCGAACCCAACACTTTCGCGGGCATGGAAGGGCAGCCCCCCACCTTGCGCGTGGTGCCGCTGAACATGGACATGGACATGCACATGCTCGGCGCCATGTACGGCGCCAACGACAGGCTCACCTTGATGCTCATGGGTTCATACATCGACAAGTCGATGCGCCATGTCACCTATCAGGGTGGTTCGGGCACCACCGAACTGGGCCGCTTCACCACCCGAAGCAGCGGTTTCGGCGATACGCGCGTTGCCGCGCTGGTCTCGCTGCTCGACCAATCCACACAGCGCATCCATCTGAGCGCCGGCCTGAGCCTGCCCACGGGCTCGATCACCGAATCGGATCAGATCCTTGCCCCCAACGGCATGCAGCCGTCGCCGCGCCTGCCGTATCCGATGCAGCTGGGCTCCGGCAGCTACGATCTGCTCGCCGGCCTGTCGTATGCCGGCCACCAGGCGCGGCTCGGTTGGGGCGCCCAATACGACGCCACCCTGCGCGTCATGGACAACGACGAGGATTACCGATTGGGCGACGAGCACAAGCTCAGCGGTTGGTTGAGCTGGACCTGGGCCGAGCAGGCCAGCTCGGCCGTGCGCCTGGCCGCCCAGTCGGTGGGCCGCGTCGACGGACAGGACCCGAAAATCGTCGCGCCCGTACAAACAGCGGACCCCAGGCGGCAGGGCGGTGAACGGTTGGACCTGGGCTTTTCGCTGAACCTGTTGGCAACGCTGAGCGCCTTGCAGGGTCAGCGACTGGCACTGGAATACCTCGTACCGATCTGGCAAGACCTCAACGGTCCGCAATTGAAGGTCGAGAGCAGCCTGACGCTGGGTTGGCAGTACGCGTTCTGAGCTTCGCGATGCGGCCTGGGCACCGGGCGTTTGCCCGGTGCCCCCGATCAAACGTTCCATCAGCAGGCGCGACGCCTTTGTCGGGCCGCGCTATAGCGGCCACGATCAGGGCGCTGTGAAACTGGATTCTCGAACCACCGAACAGACTTGGACGGAGTACTCTGAATAGAAGCGCTCACGACCCAGATTCTTCGCCGCCAAGTGCTCAAGATTTTGTGCCCAGGCCCGTTGCGAGGCTTCATCTTCGAACTCGACCAGGGTCAATTTCTCACCGTCTTCAGCAACATAGGCCCTGCGCGATCGGAACCCCGGCATTGTTTCGGCAAGTGCAGCAATGCTGGATGCCAACTCAGCATACTCTGCGCTCGCCTCTTCCCTGAGGCGTGAACGAAATACCGTCAGAACCATGTCTAGTGTCTCTTCTCGGGTTGAGTAAGCGGCGCTTTGCGATGCTTGATGCTTGGAGTACTTCCATGCATTTGTCAGGCCGGACTCACCGAGTCCTCGATGATGGCCAGGCCGCGGCGCTAGTTTGTGCGGTCACTCCAAGCTCATTCGTTACCTGATGCCTGAACTCGGTCGCGGCGTTGGCGACGCAAAGCGTCGGCAAGGACCTTGGTTGTCCCTTGCCCAATTTATCGTACGAGGCTCCATGACATCGACATGGGGGCTAAGCCGACGGCAAAAGGGTCGCCGATTCCGCCGTCGCCGCTACCAGCTTGAACTCGCTCCGCCCCCGCCCGAACGCCCGCCGCCCGAGGACGACGAAAACCCCGAACCACTCGAGGACGATGAGGCCGCCACGCTCGCGTGGTAGGCCGGCGTGTAGGTGTAGACGCCGGGGGACTTCTCGATGAGAAATCCCTTTTCGATCATCTGTGTGCGCTGCCGGGCGATTTTGCTCAGGAAGCGCCGGTAGCGTTCGGGTGAACCGTATCGGCGTGCGGAAAGGTGGACCACCAGAAACAGGATCAGCAGGATCAGGGATACGCAGATCAGGAATCCGGCCACGGAGTCCGCGGACAGGAGCAGCACGAAGACACCCGGATTGATCGAAAGAAAGCCTTGCACCAGCCAGCTGCCTTTCCAGGCTTGGGTGGTGCCTTTGCTTTTGACGATGTGCTGGTCGTCCAGGGACAGGGACGGGTCCTGTTTCAGCAGTCTGCGGCGCTGCCGCCGCATCCAGGCATTGCGGATCGGGAAGCCGAACCAGATGCCGAACAGCAGGATGACCCAGGCGATGAGCCCGCGTTTCCAGGTGGTGGGGATTGCGGTTTGCGCTTGATCCACTTCGAGCAGCGCATCCGGGTCTTGCGCGACGACGCGGGACAAAAATTCGAAGGCGTCCATGATGGCGCCTGCCGTGTCACCTGCCCGCAATTTCGGCGCGAGGTGGGCATCCAGCGCGCGCAGCGCTACGACGTCCGGTATGACGCCTTCCAGTCCGTAACCGACTTCGAAGCGTGACTGGTGGTCGTTCATGGCCAGAACCAGCAACAGGCCATTGTCCGCGCCCTTCTGACCCAGCTGCCAGTGTTCGAAGGCTTCGACGGCGACGTTCTCGATGGGCTCGCCGTCGAGCGTCGAAATGATGAACACGGCGCCCCAGATGTGGCTGGATTCGCGTATCCCTTGTAGCGCCTCGTTGACGAATTGCTTGTCGACGGAGGCGAGATAGCCGTCCGGGTCGACGACGTTCGGGCTGAATTCCGGAATGTCGATGGCGAGCGCTGCCGACGGGTTCAGCAGGAACGCCAGAGCTACGATCGACAGCAGTCGCAGTATGCGCATCGACGATCCTTCGTAAGATGCAATTTGGGGACGTGTGGATTGTGCGGCCGGTCGATTCACAGGAGTGTGCGGCAGTGCCTTGGAGCTGATGGCAAGCCCCGATCACGGAGTTGCCTTGGTCCCAAATTGGGACTAAATTGGGACGATGCGAGTGATCGCCGTTTCGACCTTGAAGGCGTTCTGGGTGAATGCCCCTGAATTCACCGATTCGGAATCGCCGACGATGGCGTGGTACCGGGAGGTGCTCCGAGCCGATTGGGCGACGCCGAGCGATGTCAAAGCACAATTCGCGAGCGCAAGCATTCTCAAAGACGGTCGTGTGGTGTTCAACATCGCCGGCAACAAATACCGGATCGTGGCCTGGATCAACTATCCGTACCGCGTGCTCTACATACGATTCATCGGAACGCACAAACAATACGACGCGATTGATGCGCAAACCGTCTAGGTCATCAGCATGAACATCAAGCCAATCAAATCCGAAGCCGACTACCAGGAAACTCTGCAGGAGATCGAGGGCCTGATGACTGCCGGTCCTGGCACGGCGGATGGCGATCGCCTGGATGTTCTGGTGACGCTGGTGGAGGCCTATGAGCGGGCGCACTACCCCATGGACTTCCCGGATCCGGTTGAGGCGATCAAGTTCCGGATGGAGCAGCAGGGGCTGACGGTGGATGACCTTGTGCCCGTGATCGGTCGAAAGAATCGGGTCTACGAAGTGCTCAACAGAACACGTCCGCTCACCTTGCGGATGATTGAAGGGCTCAACGCTCAATTGAACATTCCCGCCGAATCCCTGATTCGGAGAGCCCGAACGGTTCAGTCGGCCGGCGTATGAGCGTAGTCTCGCCGGCCTTTCTACAGTCGGACGTCCAAGCCGCATGAAACGACCCCAAGGCCAGCTCCGCATCATCGGCGGACAATGGCGTTCGCGCCGTGTCGAATTCGATCCGGAAACCGGTGTGCGGCCCACGCCGGACCGGGTTCGGCAGACGCTGTTCGACTGGCTGGCGCCGCTGATCAACGGCGCGAACTGTCTGGACCTGTTCGCCGGTAGTGGCGCGCTGGGTTTGGAGGCGCTGTCACGCGGGGCGGACCGGGTGAGTTTCGTGGAACGCGGCGCGGCGCAGCTGGCGGGCTTGCGCACGGCGACGCAGACGCTGGACGCCGGGGCGCGCGCGCGGCTGGTGGGCGGGGATGCGTTGGGCTTTCTGGCACAGGACGCCGAGCGCTATGACGTGGTGTTCGTCGATCCGCCCTACGACTCGGCACTGCTGCCGCAGGTGCTGGCGGCGCTGCCGGCGCATTTGAAGTCCATGCATCGCGTCTATTGCGAATGGCGCGGCGCGGCGGCGCCGGACTGGCCGCCGGGCTGGACAGTGCTCAAGGAAAAGCGGGCCGGTCAGGTAAGCTACGCACTGGTTTGCTACACGGGGCAATAATTCGATGAGCGTCATCGCCGCCTACAGTGGCACCTTCGATCCGGTGACCTACGGACATACCGACATCATTCGTCGCGCGGCCGCGATGTTCCCGAATCTGATCGTCGCGGTGGGACTCAATCCGTCCAAGAATCCACGCTTCACGCTGGAAGAACGCATCGCGCTGGTGGAAGGCGTGGTCGAACACTTCGGCCTCACCAACGTCACGGTGCAGGGTTTCGACGGGCTGGTCGTGGATTTCGCACGCACGCACGGCGTCACCGTGCTGGTACGCGGCGTGCGCACGGTGGGGGACGTGGATTACGAAAAGCAGATGGCGGTGATGAATCGCGATCTCTACCCGGCCTTGGATACGGTGTTGCTGGCGCCTTCGCCCGAATATGCGCACCTGTCGTCCTCGCTGGTGCGGGAGCTGGCGGCGCTGGGCGCGCCGGTCGAGAAACTGGTGCCGGAATCGGTGGTGCCCAAGCTGCTGGCGCGCATCGGCGCGGGCCACTGAGCGCTCGCGAAGCGTGCTGGTGGTCTTCCCATGAGAAGAATGCGGATATGACGTGTGAGGCGAACATGCGAATGCTCCCTTCTCCCTCCGGGAGAAGGGGTGGCGATGAGGGCGCTCGGCGCTCATCGATACGCCGAGTCTGCATGTGGCGGGCGCCCTCACCCCAGCCCTCTCCCGGAGGGAGAGGGAGAAAGTCGTTCGTGGCGATAGCCGTAGCTATCAAATGGGTGGGCTACTAGCAGCCTGTCGGGCTTTCGCTGTGGCTCCGGGCTTTGAATTCGGCGTGGATATTGCGTCATAAGGCGTTGATGCAATGAAGATTTTGGGGGAATGGATGGCAACCAAATTCATCTCGGTGGATCGCGACACGGACTTTCTGTTCCCGCCGTCGGTGCAGGAATGGCTGCCCGACGGGCATCTGGCGCGATTTGTCGTGGACGTGGTGAACCAACTGGACCTG
>JAHZLQ010000034.1 GCA_022599775.1 Gammaproteobacteria bacterium | reverse complement strand
CGATGTAGTCGGTGACATCGTTAACGTGAATCTCGCGCAGCGAGTCCGCTGCCCCTCGCCCACGACGTGGGAGAGGGGAGGACCGCCCGCGGAGCGGGTGGTGGGGAGAGGGCGGCCTGCCTGGCCCAGGTCCATTTTCCGGGGTGCCTCCGCCGGCATGGCCGTTGATGGCCTCGGCGTGGTTGGCATGGCGGCGTTGCCAGACGCGTTCCATCTTCAGGTTCAGAAGAATCGCTCCATCACGGCATTGTCCCAGCAACTGGCCTTGCGGCTCATGCTGGCGATAAAGCCGTGTTGCGCGAGCAGGGCCCTATGAGCTTGGCTGGCGTACAGGCATCCACGATCCGAATGCACGATCAGCCCAGGTTTGGGTCTGCGCAGTGCAATCGCCATTTGCAGCGCGCGACAGACCAGCTCTGCCGGCGGCGTCGGGGCCATGGGCCAACCGACGATCCTGCGCGAGTACAGGTCCATGACCGCGGCCAGATACAGCCAGCCGCTGGCTGTGCGGATGTACGTGATATCGCAAACCCAGACCTGATCGGCAGCACTCGGATTGAAGCATCGATCCAGCACATTGTCGGCCACTGGCAAATTGTGCCGGCTGTCGGTGGTGTGGATGAACTTGCGTCGCCAGCCGGCTTTGAGCCCATGACGCCGCATCAGTGTGCGGACCCGATGGCGGCCCAGGCAGATGCCTTGGTTCCGCAGGGCTGCGCAGACCCGGCGGCTGATAATTACCGCCGCTGGTCTCAAAGGCTGCACGCACATGCACGCCCTGAACACACACCCTCGGTGCCGAACGTTGACGTCGTCGAGCGGCGTAGAAGCCCGAACGGCTCGCGTCCAATACCCGACACATCCGTCTGACTTCGGCCTTGCCTTGCCACTGCGTGATCAGACGGTGGATCACTTCAGTTCCCGGGCAAAGAAGGCCGACGCTTTTTTTAAGACGGCAATGTCCAGTCGTGCCTCACGAAGCTCGGCCTCCAGTTGCCGAATGCGCTGTTGCTCCGGCGTCAATGGCCGACCTTTGCCGGGACCTCCTGCCGCCTCGGCATCGTACTGCTCGATCCAGCGCCGTACCGCGCTGTCCACCAGATCCAGGTCTTCGCCTGGGCCGAAGCCAATGGCCAAAGCATTGTAGTTGTCGTAGACGAGCTGGATGGCCGTGGGGAAAAGCGCCCGCATCTTTGCCAAGGCGGCCTCGGCCAGGCCGGACACCTCCGAACTGAACCTGACGATGAATTGATTCAATTGTTCATTCGGGCTCATGGCCGTCCTTCGACACGATGCCCCCGGAATCGATTTCCCGGGGCGCCGGAATGCCATCTTAGCCCTGTGTCGCGGAGCCATGAATCGACGCGCGTGCGTGTGCCGGTTCTCTCGCCCCGTGCGGTGCAAACGCCGGTCAGGGCGCGGCCGCATTGCGGCTGAACGAAGTGTCTCAGCGGCAGTTCAGTCCGCCGGGTGCACGCTGGTGACACGTTTCAAGGATGGACTGGCGTCAGGCATCAGCCAGTCTGTATCAGTTCCAACCATTCAAGGAGCATCCAATGGCAGACGACAAGCGCTACGAAGGCAAGACCGAAAATCTGAAGGGCAAGTTCAAGGAAGGTGCCGGCAAGGTTTCCGGCGACGAGCAACTCGAGAATGAAGGCAAGGTCGATCAGAAGACCGGCAAAATCAAGGATACGATCGGCAAGGCCAAAGATACCGTGAAGGATGTGGTCAGCCACTAGTGCCGTATCACCGCATCATCAAGAAGGCGTCCTGACCGGGGCGCCTTTTTGTTGGGTGGCGATCGGTGATGGACCGGGCGGGGAATGGTCACTTGCTGGTTTTCGGCGGGTCGCGTGGATGCCGGGTCAGGCTGCGGCTTGTCCGGAGTGACGAGGGCGGGCAGACCTCATTCGCAGCTGTTGGCGATCTGTTCGAGCGCCTTGTCGCGCTCCGCGTTGAACATGTCTTCAGTGAAGCGCACGCGCTCGCCATTGTCGTCGACGCGCATCAGCCGCCTTGCCGTCTTCTCGTCAAGGTAGGCCAATCGATCACGTGCGGCTTGGCACTGCTGCTGGCGCTCATTTCGCGCGACCTGGCGTGCGTGCTCCGCTGCGGCGCGTGCGAGTTCGTCGGTTTCACTCGACTCCACGAAATCATCGATCGATTCAACGGCGGGTGCCGGGTGGGCCCCGGGAGCCCGCGGTTCGTACTTGCTGTAGGTGCCCTGTTCGGGAGGCGTCTGCGAATAGTGGACCTGGCCCTGAGCATCGACCCAGCGATAGGTCGGGCTTGCGGCAGCGGCGCTGCTCGCCAGGCACAGGATCAGTGCCGTGACCCAGCCCGGCATGCGCAGCAAATCAGGCGGCGCTGGCATGTTCGGCGGCCATGGCGCGAATGCGCTCCACCATCGAATAGAAACCGTTGCGGCGGTTCATGGTGATCTGGTTCTCCAGACCGAGCCGTGCGAAAGCCTCGGCGATGTCCAGATTCAATATTTCGTCGGGCGTTCGTTCGGACACCAGCATGAACAGTAGGGCGATAAGACCTTTGACGATGTGAGCGTCCGAATCACCATAGAACTTCAGTCGCTCGGGTTCGCCGGGAACAAGCTCATGGTCGAGCCAGACCTGCGACATGCAGCCACGGACTTTGTTCGACTCGTTCTTGGCAGTGTCCGGCATCGGCGGCAGCTTGCGGCCGATGTCGATCAGGTAGCGGTAGCGCTCTTCCCAGGGCCCCAGCAGTTCGAAATTCTCGACGAGTTCATCAACGTTCATGCGCCCCATTGTAAGGAGCGGATGATCACTCGTGGCGAATTACCAGAGCAGTTCGCTCACCAGCCAGAGCCCGACGGAGAATCCCGCCAGCATTTCGGTGAGTCGCGCAAAGCTTGCCGGCGACAGCGCCGTCTGCCAGTTTGCGGCGACAGCTTTCGGTTTACGGGGCGGCGGGTGGGCCATGGATGGACCTCTTTGATGTGTCTGGTACTCCTAATACGCAGAGTATCGGCGGTCGGATGCGGGAATTGAGCACCACTTGGCACCCCGAGTGTCGGAATTTTGCGCAAGCGCCCGTAGTCCTGATCCTACAAAACGCGGGTCTTAACGTTTGGCCGGGGGCCGGAATGGGGCACGGCCGTTATACTGCGCGGCCGTTTTGAGGTTCCCAGCTCGATGACCCGACACTCCGGCCGTAGCGCCGACCAGCTTCGCCCTGTCTCTTTCGTTCGCGGCTTTACCGAACACGCGGAAGGCTCCGTGCTCGTGAGCTTCGGCGGCACGCGGGTCCTGTGCAACGCCACGGTGGAGGAGCGCGTGCCGGGTTGGCGTCGCGATTCCGGTGCGGGCTGGCTGACGGCCGAGTACGGCATGTTGCCGCGGGCTACCCACGACCGCAGCCGTCGCGAAGCGGCCCAAGGCAAGCAGAGCGGCCGTACGCTGGAAATCCAGCGCCTGATCGGCCGCAGCCTGCGCGCCTGCGTGGACCTCGAAGCGCTCGCCGGCTGCACCATCACCATCGACTGCGATGTACTGCAGGCCGACGGCGGCACCCGCACTGCCAGCATCACCGGTGGTTACGTTGCCCTGGTGGATGCGATCACCAAGCTGCGCAAACAGCGCAAGCTCAAGAAGGATCCCCTGTTCGGACAGATCGCCGCGGTGTCGGTCGGTATCGTCAACGGCGCGCCGGTGCTCGACCTGGATTATGTGGAGGACTCCAGCGCCGAGACCGATCTCAACGTCGTCATGAACGAAGCCGGTGGCTTCGTCGAGGTGCAGGGAACCGCGGAAGGCCATGCCTTCCGTCGTGACGAACTGGATTCGATGCTGGGGCTGGCGTCCAAGGGTATTTCCGAGCTGATCGCCGCACAGCGGGCCGCGCTCGAAGGCTGAGCCTTGCCGATGCGGATCCGGCCCTTTCTCGAATCCGACACCGAAGCGCTGATCGCGTTGTGGCAGCGCTGCGGCCTGACGCGGCCCTGGAACGACCCGCGCCGCGACATCCTGCGCAAGCTCGGCGTTCAGCGCGAGTGGTTTCTGCTGGGTGAGACCGACCGGCAACTGGTCGCCAGCGTGATGGCGGGTTACGACGGTCATCGCGGCTGGGTCAACTACCTGGGCGTGGACCCTTCGTATCAGCGCCGAGGCCTGGGTGGCCTGTTGATGCAGGCGGTCGAAACCCGCTTGCAGGCGGCGGGCTGTCCCAAGATCAATCTGCAGATCCGGCATGACAATGACGCGGCCGTCGGCTTCTATGCCGCGCTGGGCTATGTCGAGGACGCCACGCACAGCTTCGGCAAGCGCCTGATCGATGATCAAGACGCCGCGCCGCAGCCGAGTGCCGCTGCCGTGTCCCGCGAGGTCGTGCTGGCCAGTCGCAATACCAAGAAGCTGCGTGAAATGCAGGCGCTGCTGTCGCCACTCGGCTGGCGGGTGCAGGCGGTGTCCGAGTTCAGTGACGAGGAGCCCGAGGAAAGCGCGGTGAGCTTCGTCGAGAATGCGCTGATCAAGGCACGCCATGCCGCCGCAGTGTCCGGATTGCCGGCGATCGCGGACGATTCAGGGCTGGAAGTGGCGGCGCTTGGCGGCGCACCGGGCGTGCGCTCGGCACGCTACGCCGGCGTGCATGGCGACGATCAGGCCAACAACCAAAAGCTGCTCGAATCGCTGGCGGCGATGCCGGGCGCGGATCGTTCCGCGCGTTTCGTATCGCTGATGGTCTATTTGAGGCACCCCGACGACCCCACGCCGATCGTGGCCGAGGGCGCCTGGCGGGGCCGGATACTCGAAGCGCCGCAAGGCGACTCCGGATTCGGCTACGACCCGCTGTTCCATGTGCCGGAGACCGCGTGCAGTGCCGCCGAACTGGCGCCGGAGATCAAGAACGCGATCTCGCACCGTGGCCGCGCCGCGGCGATTCTGCTGCAGCGTCTGCGCGAGTGCTGAGCCGGGACGCGCAGCCTTTGGCGCTGTACGTCCACTTCCCGTGGTGCGTGCGCAAATGCCCGTACTGTGATTTCAACTCGCACCCGCTGCGCGGCGAAGTGCCCGAAACCGCCTATGTCGATGCCTTGATCCGCGATCTCGATTTCGAGTTGCGCAGTTTCGATACGGCGCTGGCGGGGCGTGGTCTCGGTTCGATCTTCATGGGCGGCGGCACTCCCAGCTTGTTTTCCGATGCGGCAATCGCGCGCCTGCTCGACGCGGTGGCGGCGCGCCTGCCGATGGCGCCGGATATCGAGGTGACGCTGGAAGCCAACCCCGGCACGGTCGACGAATCGCATTTCCGCGGCTATCGCGCCGCCGGCGTCAATCGATTGTCGATCGGCGTGCAGTCGATGGACGATGCGCAGCTGCGCGCTCTGGGGCGCATCCATGGCCGGGACGATGCGATTCGCGCCGTGGACATCGCCCGGCGTGCCGGATTCGACAATCTCAATCTGGACCTGATGTTCGCCTTGCCGCAGCAGACGCCCGAGGCCGCCGAGGCGGACCTGCGCGCCCTGATCGCGCTGTCGCCCGAGCATGTGTCGTACTACCACCTGACGCTGGAACCGAATACCGCCTTCGCCGCGGCGCCGCCGCCGTTGCCGGATGATGACGCCGCCTGGACAATTCATACGGCGGGCCAGGCGCTGCTGGCCGAGGCTGGCTATGCGCAGTACGAGGTCTCGGCCTACGCCCGACCGAACCGCCGTGCGCGCCACAATCTCAGCTACTGGACCTTCGGCGACTATCTGGGCATCGGCGCCGGTGCGCACGGCAAGATCGGAACCGGTGTCTCCGGCATCCGTCGTCGCGCGCGCCACAAACTACCCAGGCTGTTTCTGGCGGGCGCCGGCAGCGCCGCCGCCTTGCAGAGCGACAGCGCGGTCGAGACGGCCGATCTGCCGTTCGAGTTCATGATGAACGTGCTGCGCCTGCATGAGGGTTTCGTCCCGCAGGCTTTTGTCGACGCGACCGGTCTGGCGCTGGACGCCATCGAAATCCCGCTCGTTCGGGCGCAGACTCTGGGTCTGATTGAACGTACGCCGCAGCGGATCCGCCCCAGCGCACGCGGTCGTGACCATCTCAACAGCCTGATCGAACTGTTTCTGCCCGATGCTTGAAGACGCCGAAATCCAATGTCCCTACTGCTGGGAGACCATCGTGCTCGAACTCGACCTTTCTGCCGGTGCGCAGACCTATACCGAGGACTGTTCGGTGTGCTGCCGGCCGCTGCTGGTGCGCCTGGAAACCGATGGCGAGGCCTATTCGGTGCACATCCAGGCCGAGGACGAGTAAGGGCGCGAATCGCCGCAGTCTGGTGCGTTTTGCGGGTGGCGCCGGGCGTGCTTGCGGCGGCGCCGGTGTCGCCGTACAATTCGCGCCCTTTTCGCCCGCCTGCGGTAGCTGTCCGATGAAAGCCGATATCCATCCGAAGTACGACTACGTGGTCTTCCAGGACATGTCCAGCGACTACATGCTGTTGACGCGTTCCACCATGAAGAGCCGCGAAACCATCAAGTGGGAAGACGGTAAGGAATACCCGCTGATCAAGATGGAAGTCTCCAGCGCATCGCACCCGTTCTACACGGGCAAGCAGAAGATCCTGGATACCGCCGGCCGCGTCGACAAGTTCCGTCGCCGCTACGCGAAATCCTGATCCGGAACTGATTCGAATCCGTTCGCGGATTCGCAGAACGGCCGCCTCGTGCGGCCGTTTTTGTTGGCGCTGTATGGCCTGCCGAGCCGTGTCGGAACGGTTCGCATTGCGGCGCAGCACGCGCCGCAGGCATAATTCCGCTGCTGCGTACGCGGCCGTACGTCAATCCTGCCGATCGCCGAACCATCCCGGACTCTCCGGAATCGTGTGTTCAGGGATGGTTCGAGCGTGAACGCCGGCCCTTCGCCCGCTTCTTACAGAACAGACCAACCGGAGTGAATGATGGCTCAGTACAGCCTTATCAACGAAGACACCGGCGCCAAGCTCGAACTTCCCGTCAAGCAGGGAACTCTCGGCCCGATCGGCCTCGATGTCGGCAAGGTGTACGCGAAAGAGGACGTCTTCACCTACGATCCGGGCTTCACCTCGACCTGCTCCTGCGAAAGCGCGATCACCTACATCGATGGTGATGCCGGCGTGCTGCTGTATCGCGGCTACCCCGTGGATCAGCTCGCCGAACACTCCAGCTTCATCGAAGTGGCCTACCTGATCCTGTACGGAGAGCTGCCGAGCCCGAGCGCGCTCGAGGAGTTCGAAGCCTCGATCAGTCGCCACACGATGATCAATGAGGGCGTGAAGCGTTTCTTCGACGGCTTCTATTACGACGCGCATCCGATGTCGATGCTGACCGGTGTGGTCGGCGCGCTGTCGGCGTTCTATCACGACACCAGCAACAGCAAGGATGCCAAGCAGCGCGACATTTTTGCGCATCGTATGATCGCCAAGATTCCGACGATCGCCGCGGCGGCCTACAAGAAGTACTTCGGCCAGCCGTTCATGTACCCGCAGAACAATCTCGACTACTGCAGCAACCTGCTGCACATGATGTTCTCGGTGCCGGCTGAACCGTACGAGGTCGACCCGATCGCCGCCAAGGCGCTCGACGTGCTGTTCATCCTGCATGCCGATCACGAGCAGAACGCGTCCACCTCCACGGTGCGCATGGCCGGCTCCACCGGCACCAATCCGTATGCCGCGATTTCGTCCGGCATCGCGGCCCTGTGGGGGCCGGCGCATGGTGGTGCCAACGAGGCCGTGCTGAAGATGCTCGAAGAAATCGGCACGCCGGACAAGGCGCCGGAATTCCTGCAGAAGGTCAAGGACAAGGTCGAGGGCGTGCGCCTGATGGGCTTCGGCCATCGCGTTTACAAGAATTTCGACCCGCGCGCCACGATCATCCGCGAGCACTGCCATCGTGTGCTCAAGCATCTCGGCAAGGAAAACGATCCGCAGCTCGAACTGGCGATGAAGCTCGAAGAGGCGGCGCTGTCGGACGACTACTTCAAGGAGCGCAAGCTCTATCCGAACGTCGACTTCTACTCCGGCATCATCTACAAGGCGCTCGGCATTCCGGTGAACATGTTCACCCCGATGTTCGCCATCGCCCGCACCGTGGGCTGGGTAGCCCACTGGTCGGAAATGGTGTCCGAACCGCTGAAGATCGCGCGCCCGCGTCAGGTCTACATGGGTGCCGACAAGCGTGACTACGTGACGGTCGACAAGCGCTGAGTCCAGCGCCGCGTCGAGAAAACGCCCGCTTTTGCGGGCGTTTTTCGTTTACGCTGAGATGACTTGTTTCACTCATCGCAACACCGCATGGACTTACAGCCGCTTGTGCATCAGCTTCGGCAGTCGCTGGACGGACTGCTCGCCGTCTACCTGTTCGGCAGCCATGCGCGCGACGAGGCGCGGCCGGACAGCGACCTCGACATGGCGGTATACGCCGGACGGCGTGTCGATACCGAACAACTGTGGGCGCTGTCCGGCAGCTTGGCCGCCGCCGCAAACTGCGACGTGGACCTGGTCGATCTGGTCGCGGCATCCACCGTCATGCAGTATCAGATCATCACGCGCGGGCGGCGCCTGTGGGCGCTCGATTCTCAGGCGTCGCATTACGAAAGCTTCATTCTCAGCGAGAAAACCGAACTCGATACGGCGCGGGCCGGTCTGATCGCTGACATTCGTGAGCGGGGATACGTGCATGGTCGATGATGTGCTGCTGAACAAGGCCGCGAGCATCGAACGCTGCGTTGCCAGGGCGCGTGAGGAATACGAACACGACCCTGCGGCGTTCCCCGCCGATTCGACTCGCCAGGATGCCGCCATCCTCAATATTCAGCGTGCCTGCGAGGTGGCGTTGGACATGGGCCAGCACCTCATTCGGCGCGAGGCGATGGGCTTGCCGCAAAGTGCACGGGACGTATTTTCGATACTCGCCGATCACGGATGGATCGACGCGCAGCTGGCCGAGTCACTGAAGCGCATGGTCGGATTCCGCAATATCGCGGTGCATGCCTATCAGCAGTTGCAAATGCCGATCGTGGTCGCAGTGATCACTCGGCATCTCGACGAATTTCTGCAATACAGCGGCCAGCTTCTGCGAAAGGATGCAGGCGCGTCGAACTGAAGCGGTCGACCGTTCAGAACGTACGCCGCAGCCGCAGGCCGGTTTCGCCGTCTTCGTAGTAGTCCGGCAGGCAGGCGTGCAGGTGATAGCCGAGCCGTTCGTAGAGCGCGCGTGCCGCTTGGTTGTCGGCACGCACTTCCAGCGACATCGTGCGGCAACCGCGCTTGCGCGCTTCCGTTTGGGCGGCGTGGACCAGGCGGATGCCCAGGCCATGGCCGCGCGCCTCGGGATGCACCACCAGTGAATAGATGCGGGCGATCGTGGAGCCGCGGCGTGTGGTCATTACCAGGGCGCCACAGGTCCAGCGCTGGCGCAGCGCCACCCAGGCGGCGGCGCTGGGCACGCCGAGCAGACGCCGGATCGCGCGGTCCGACATGCGGTCGCCGGGGAACAGTTGTTCTAGCGCGATGATCGCCTCGGCGTCTTCGCGCCGGGCGCGGCGCACGCGGACCTCCGGCTGCGATTCCATTTCAGCGTGCACCTTCGCGAACGCGCGACTCCAGGCGGCGCAGGAAGAATTCCATCACCTTGCGGTACAGCGCCTCCTTGAGCACCAGGTCTTCCACGCCGAAATCGAGATTCGGATTGTCGTTAACCTCGATCACCTTGACGCGCTTGCCGAACTGCTTGAGGTCCACGCCATACAGGCCGCTGCCGATCGCGCGTGCGGCCTGCACGGCCACGTTGAGCACCGGCTTGGGGACATCGGCGATGTCCAGGGTTTCGTGCTCGCCTTCGGACTTGCTGCCCTTGCTGTCGCGCTTGACGATCTGCCAGTGTTTGGGCGCCATGTAGTAGCGGCAGGCGTACAGCGGCTCGCCGTCGAGCACGCCGATCCGCCAGTCGTATTCGGTGGGCTCGAAGGCCTGGGCCACGATCAGGTCCGAGCGTTCCAGCATGTCCGTGGCCTTGCGGCGGAACTCCGCCGCATCGTCGACCTTGATCACGCCCTTGGAGAAGGCCGAATCCGGTTGCTTGAGCACACACGGAAAGCCGAGTTCGGCCGCGGCCTGCTTGAGGTTGCGCGGGTGAATCAGCACGGTTTTCGGTGTGGGGATGCGGTGGCGGTCCATCAGCTGCGCCAGGAACACCTTGTTGGAGCAGCGCAGGATCGACAAGGGATCGTCGACCACCACCAGGCCCTCGCGCGCGGCGCGGCGCGAGAAGCGATAGGTGTGATGATTGACGGCGGTGGTCTCGCGTATGAACAGGGCGTCGAATTCGGCGACGTGGCCGTAGTCGCCCTTGTCGAGGATCTCCACGTCGAAGCCCAGGTCCTCGGCAGCCTTTTCGAACAGCTTGATCGCGCGCGGGTTCGATGGCGGTTCCTTCTCATCCTCGTTGACCAGAAACGCCATGTCATAGCGATACGAATCGCGCGTGGTGCGGCGCGGCGAGCGCTTGCGCAGGAAGTAGTCGAGCGCCGCCTCCAGCATGAATTCGTGATGCGTTTCCGGAATCTCGCCGAGCGCGATCGGGCCCAGCGCGTCGACGCGCCATTCGTCGCCGCGCCACGAGAACTTGGCCTGCAACAGCGGTGCCGGAAACAGGTTGAACAGTGCCGCGGCCAGGCGTTCATGCCGCTTGGCCAGGCTGCGCCCGAAATATACGTTGAGCACATAGCGCTCGCCACCGATGCGCGACAGGCTCTTTTCGATCAGCTCATCGACTTCGTCGGCGACCACGCGCGGACTTTCGGCCAGCTTCAGATCCTGGATCGTGGTGATGTCCGGCAAGGGCCGGTGGTCGCGTGCGCCGGCCAGCAGCGACACGTAGTAGCCGGTGGACTGATAGCTGAATGAGCGGCACAGATTGTAGATGCGCGTGCGCCGGCTGCGCGTGAATTCGTCCTGTGTCAGGTAGTCCCAGGCCGTGACCACGTCCACGCCGGGAATCTCCACGGGCCAGTCCGACAGTTGGTCGACAACGACAATGCCGCTCACGCTCCAATGCTCCTTTTGCCGGGTTCAATGACCAGCAGATTGCAGTCGAAGGACACCACGCCCAGCAATACCGAGGCGATCAGCCGCTCGATCTTGACGGGATAGGACCGCGCCTCGCTGAAGGGATTGCCTTCGTAGGGATCGGCCACCCAGACCTCGCGCTTGTCCCGGTCGTAGCCGGACAGCACCACGAAGTGTCCGACCGGCTCGCCGTTGAGGTCATCCTCGGTGGTGTCATCGAGTTCGCGCGGGGTGCGGTACAGCCAGGTGGAGGACAGGCCGGTCATCACCGGGGTGCCGCGCGACAGGTAGTATCGAAGCAGCTTGCCGGTGAGATCGGCGATCTTGAGCTCACCGCCCATTTCCAGGAAGTCGATGTAGCCCTTGGTGGCGATCGCGATCTTGGGGTGGCGCGCTTCCTTGATCGCCCACTGGTGGCGCAGCTTGTCGATGATCGCGGACTTCGACAGATCGAACCAGGTCGGGTCGAACAGGGATAGATTGTGCATGTAGATGGTCGCGCGATAGCCGCGGCGCAGTGCGTGGTCGGCCAGAAACGCATCGAGCGTACCGCCCTCGCGCAGTGCCCGGGTTTCGGCGATCACCTGGTCCAGGCTGATATCGTCACCGTAGTAGCGGTAAACCGCGTGCAGACAGGTCGGCCCGCAAGTGGTTTCGGTCGGTTGAGCCGGGATGGCGAACGAAATCCGCGTAGTCATTGTTATGAGTGTCCAGGTCCGTCGGTTGCACTGAACCGACGTGAATTTTCGCCTCGCGCACGGACGGATGCGCAGTGTGCTGATTGCGCCGTGGCGCGTCCAGATGATTCGTGCGGTGGCGTGGCCGTTCGAGACAGCGCTCCGGTCAGCCGTGCATCATGCAGCAAAGTGAGGGGGGCTTGGTTTGAAAATCGGTTCGGGGGAAACGATGTCGAGAAACTTGGTGAACAGCAGTAGCGTACAAAACAGGTATCCAGAATGGTCGCTCCTTTCGGGCCTGGCGCTCCTCGTCGGTATCGGCGGTCTGCACGCGGCAAGTTCCACGGCTGGCGACACCGCGGTTCTGGATCGCGCGCAGCTGCGACCGCCCGCGCATATCGTGCATGACGGCCAGACCCGCAGCTTGAGCGCCAATGCCAGCCTCAGCGCCGGAGACCGCGTCAATACCGGCGACAACGGTCGCGCCGCCTTCGTCTTCCCCGGCGGCGGTTACCTTTCGCTGGGTGCGGACGCCAGCCTGCGCGTGCATTCGGTGGATGCGCAGCCGGGCAGCAAGACCGTGGTGCGCCTGGTGCTCGATCGCGGCGTGCTGCGCGTCGACCCGCGCAATGGCGAAGACCTGCGTCTCAATGCCGGAGAACTGCGCGTGCGGGTCTATGGCGCCGATGTCTGGATCGGCGTGGAAACGGCCGGAGACACGGTCTGCCTGCTGCGCGGAGCCGTCGAGTTCCAGTACGCCGCCGGCGGCGGCGACCGCATCGATCGTCCCGGCGAATGCGTATTCATGCGCCCGGGTTCGGCGGCGCTGCGATACACGCCGACCCAGCAGATTCTCGCCAGCAAGCTCAACAAGGCCGATCTGGGCTCAGCCAGCCTGTCGGTGTCACTGCCGGCACCCGCAGCAGCTCCGGCCCCGGCGGCTGCGCGTCCTGCTCCCGTTGTCCGGGCGCCGCCGACCCCGGCTTCGACGGCACCGTCCGCGTCGCCGTCTTCCGGCTCACTCGCCACGCATGGCTGGACCGTGGTCGTGCTGTCGCTGACAGACCCGGAATCGGCCAAGCTCGAAGCCGAAGATTTCCGGGATCGCGGCTTCGACGCTCACAGCTTTGCCCAGCCGGTGGACGGTCGCGTGCTGCACCGCATCGGTATCGGACGCTTCGCCACGCGCGAGGAAGCGCGCCAGTTCGCCGCCAACGTCAAGGCGCGGCTGCACATCGATCAGGCATGGGTCGCGCAGTACTGATCAGCCTGTTGCTGGTGCTCCCGCTGCTGGGCTGCGGCTCACGCGAGGCGGCGCCGACCGGCCCCGATCCGCAGCTGGTGGAGCGGCTCGCGCGCGGTGTCAATCTCGCGCATGCCTTCACCGCCACAACCGACGGACCGCCAGTGTGGAATGTCGGCGCGCAGGACTATGCACTGATTCGCGGACTCGGTCTGCGCCATGTCCGCAGCCTGATCGAACTAGGCCTGATCATCGACCCCGGCAGCGAGGACGGCTTGAACGCCGCCGCGGTCACCGAACTGCACCGTGCGATCGACGAAGCCAACCGCGCCGGCCTGATGTTCGTCCTGGCGTTGCAGCTCGACGATGCCTCCAAGCAACGGCTTGCCGTGGATTCGATCGCACGGCAAAGACTCGCGACGCTGTGGCAGGTTCTGGCCAAGGCGCTGGCCGCGATTCCGCCGGACGACCTGGTGTTCGAGCTGCTCAACGAACCGACGATCGAGGATGCGGCCATCGTCCAGTCACTGATGGTGCAGTTGGTTGCGGCGGTGCGCGAAGTGGCGCCGCGGCACACCCTGGTCGTGACCGGCCCGCATTTCTCGGATGCGCAGGACCTGCTGCAATTGCAGCCCCTGGTCGACCCGAATCTGGTCTACAGCTTCCACTTTTACGAGCCGCACAATTTCACGCACCAGGGTGCCAACTGGGGTTGGTCGATGTGGCGGCAGCTACACAATCTGCCCTATCCATCCTCGCCGGAAGCCGTGGCGCCGGTGCTGGATACATTGACAGCCGACGCCAGGCCGCATGCCGAGTGGTACGGGCAGGAGCGCTGGAACCGGGACAGGCTCGCCGCCCCGATCATGCAGGTCGCGGAGTGGGGGCGTCGCCACAAGCTGCAAATCTGGTGCAGCGAATTCGGTGTGTATCGCTATTACGTCAATGAACGGTATCGCAGCGCCTGGCTGCGCGATGTGCGTGAGCTGCTGGAATCCGGTGGTATCGCCTGGACGCACTGGGACTATGCCAACGGGTTTGGCCTGGCGAGCGGCGAACCCGGCGAACGCAAGGCTGAAGTTGCGACCGTGCAGGCACTGGGGCTGATGCCTTGATGCCAATGGCGCCCGAACTGGTCGGCTATGCCACGGCCGTCGGTGTTGGCGCCATGATCGGTATCGAACGCGAACGTCGAAAGGGGCAAGGCGCGCATCGTGCTTTCGCGGGCCTGCGCACCTTCACCTTGTCCTGTCTGCTCGGCGCCATCGCCGGCGCGTCGGGCAGCATCCATTTGCTGCTGGTTCTGGTGGTGATCGGTGGACTGGCGGTCGTCGCCTACCAGCGTGACGCCGGGGACGATCCGGGGATCACCACCGAAGTCGCGCTGCTGCTGACCGTCATGCTCGGCGCGATGGCCATGAAAAGCGCGCCGCTGGCCGCGGCTCTGGGCGTCGTCGTCACCGGATTGCTGCTGGCGCGGACGCAACTGCATCGCTGGGCCAGCGAGGTCCTGAGCGAGCAGGAGCTGCGTGACGGGCTGGTGCTGGCGGTCTGTGCGCTGGTGTTGCTGCCGCTGATGCCGGATCGCACGGTGGGCCCGTTTTCGGTGCTCAATCCACGCGCCCTGTGGCAGTTGCTGGTGTTGGTGCTGAGTCTCAACGCCTGCGGTTATGTCGCGGTGCGGGCCTTGGGGCCGCGGCTTGGGCTGGCCTTTGCAGGACTTGCCTCGGGTTTCGTGTCCAGTGCGGCCACGATCGCAGCGATGGGGGCGCGCGCGGCCTCCACACCGGGTTTGCGCCACGGTGCGGTCGCCGGTGCCACCTTGTCGTCTCTGGCGACCGTGGCGCAGTTGGCGATGGTGGTCGGCGCCACCGATCTGGAGACGCTGATGGCCCTGCTGCCCTCGCTGTTCGCCGCCGGCGCCGTAGCCTTGGTCTACGGTGCCTATTTCGCGTGGCGCGGATGGCGCCGTACCGATGCCGATGCACTGCCGGCGGGCCGCGCCTTCCGCCTGCGCGACGCGCTGAGCTTCGTCGCCCTGGTCGCCGGTGTCCTGCTGGTGTCGGCAGCGGCCACCGCGTGGCTCGGCCGGTCCGGTACCGCGATCGCGGCCGCCGTCGCCGGTTTCGCCGATGCCCATTCCCCGGCCATCGCGGCTGCCGCCCTGGTCGCCGCCGGCAAACTGCACGCCAACGCGGCCGTGGTGCCGGTGCTGCTGGCCTTCAGCACCAATGCCGTGACCAAGCTCGTACTTGCCCGCAGCGCTGGGGATGCAGCGTTCGCGCGTGCGATCAGTCCCGGCATTGTGCTGATGACCGCGGCGGCCTGGCTCGCGGCCTGACTGTGAAGCCGCAGCTCAGCGTCGTGGTGCCGACGCTTGATGAGGCCATGGCGGTGCCTGCCTTGATCCGCGCACTGCGTTCGCAGCAGGCGATCGAACTGGAACTGATCATTGCGGACGCCAGCCCGGACGAGACCACCGCCCGGGCCTGTCGCAGCCTGGGGGCTCGGGTTCTGCGAACGCCGCGCGGTCGCGGCCGGCAGATGAATGCCGGCGCCGCAGCCAGCCACGCGGACAGCCTGTTGTTTCTGCATGCCGATTCGCGACCGACCCATACGCGTCAATTGCGGCGGGCGCTCGACTGCTTGGATGCCGGAATCGCGGCGGTCGGCGACACGCGCGTCGCGGGACACTTTCCGCTGCGTTTCCTGCGCAGCCGGTCCGGGTACGGACGACTGTTCCGCTTCATCGAGGCCAAGAGCGCCAGCAACCGGCCGGGGACGGTCAATGGCGATCAGGGCCTGCTGATCCGGCGCGACTATTTCGAGGGGCTCGGCGGCTTCGACACGCATCTGCCGTACCTGGAGGATCAGCGCATCGCTGCCCACATCTTCGCGCAGGGCCGATGGCTGCTGTTGCCGGATGCGCTCGAAACCTCGGCAAGGCGATTCGAGGCCGGCGGTCATTATCGAGTCTACGCACTGATGGCGCTGATTCAGGTCATGAACGAGGCCGGGGTCGATGGCTTCTTCGAGCCGGCGGCCGGCCTGTATGCCGCGCAGAGCGAACTGCAACGCATTGAGTTACGGTCTTACCTGAGAGCGGCGGCCGAGGCGATTGCCTCCCATCCACGGCGGCTCGAGCTGGCGCGCCGGATCGCCAGGAGCCTTGGTGGCAATGCCTGGCAGATCAACTTGCTGATGTCGGTGCTGCGCCCATGAGACGGGCAAACCTTCTTCCCACCACCCGCCGCGGAGGTGACGAGGGCGCTTGACTCTGCGTGAGGATCACGTCAGTCACAGGCGCCGTCGCGCTGACCGGCGTACTGGCCGTGAACGTCAGGCAGCCGCCGTCATGGCCGCCACCGTTGTCGCAGGCCGAGAGCATCAGCAGCAGCAGTGGTGCCGCCATCCAAGGTTTTGTGTTCATGGTTTTCCCCCGTTCGGTCGGTGCAGATCGGCGCGCGGTCCTCGGTCCTTGTCGTCGCCGGGTCGCAGCTTAGAAGCCGGTCCCTCCGGCCTGAATCCCCCTAACGGCCATGCCGCAAACGCACCCCGCAGAATGAATCTGCTGCGGCATGGCCGTTTCCCTCACCCCCTATCCCGCAAGCGGGCGAAGATCGGTCGGCATCACGCTGCGTGATTCACGCTAAAGGGGGCGCCAGCATTGCGGCACTTGACAGCGCTGTTACCGATCGGTAACTTTCGCTTTTATTAGTTACTGACCGGTAACACCCTTTTCATTGCTGAGCCCTGGGCGATCCGTCCACCGATCCAGCCGAGTCATGGAGTGAGGCCGTCATCGGTATCACAGGAGTTGCCGCCATGACCCACCACAGGAACACGAGGTCCGGTCCCCGAGATGTACGCTTTGAATCCCGTCCGCCGCAGGCGCGTCGCGCCGATAGCGGTGCATTCTTTCTGGGGCTTGTCGCGATGTTGCTGCTGACGGCGACGCCGGCCTTCGCCAAGGGGCCCGGCAGTGGGCCGGCTGACAGCCCGGTGGCTGGTATCGTGCTTGATGCCTCAGGCCGCGAGAAATACAACACCGGCTGGGCCTTCTACTTCGACAACGACGCGCTCACACCGGCCGAGCGCGACGAGGACTACACCGGCGGCATGGCGCTGACGCTCTCCGGACGGCGCGCGCAGGAATCCTTGGTGTCGGTCGATACGCCGCTGGCCTGGCTCGACAAGATGGTGCTCGGTACGCGGCTCGACGACACGCACCAACTGCATTCACTGCAGGTCGGCGCGATCGCGTTCACGCCGGGCGACATCCAGCTCGACGCCGTCACACCCGGCGACCGGCCGTATGCCAGCCTGCTCTACATCGCCAACGGTCGCAGCTACGTACGCGGCGCGGACAGTACCGTCTATCACTCGAGCTTTTCGGTCGGCGTGCTCGGTACCCGTGCCGTTCCTGAATTCCAGGATCAGTTCCACGGCGCGATCGGCGCACAGAAACCGAAGGGCTGGGACCATCAGATTTCGGACGGCGGTGAACCCACTTTCCGTTACACCGTGACACGTCAGGATCTGCAGCGTGCGGCCAATACCGGCGCAAGCACGCGTTACGAGATCAAGAGCGCGGTCGCCGGCAGCGTCGGCTATCTCACCGAGGCCAGCACCGCCTTGTCGATCCGTTGGGGGCGCATCAACACCCCGTGGTGGAGCGGCCCGCCGGATCGCGTCGAATACATTGCCGAGCCGGCACCTGCCACCGGCGGCAGCGTAATGCGCTCCGACATCAAGGAACTCTACGTCTGGGCCGGCATCAAGGCGCATGTGCGCGCCTACAACGCTTTTCTCCAGGGCCAGTTCCGGCACAGCGATCTGGAATACGACTATTCCGACACGCGGCCGCTGATCGCCGAGGCCTGGGCCGGCGTTACCGCGCAGATCGTCGGCGAGTATCGCGTTTCCTGGGTGATGCGCCTGCAGAGTTCGGAGTTACGGGATGGCCCTGGCGACCGTTCGCTGCTGTGGGGCGGATTGGTGGTCTCGCACGACATCTGATGCGTGCCGGCCTATGGCTCGTCTTTCCACAGCGCCGTTCTGAACGCCTGCGCCTTGGCTGCGCGAAAGATCGTGTTGTGATGCTGGCCCTTCATTGGCACGTAGTGCCAGACCAGATCCCTGGGCGCATCGCTCGTCAGGGTTTCCGCGAGCTGATCGGTATACGGATAGATGTCGGCTTCGTCGGCGGTGGTGAACCACAGTACGCGATGCATGTCCGCCAGTTGCGGCAGTCGGTTCTTGGCTTGACGCACCAGGGTGTGATCGTTCCACCACAGGCTGGGACTCATCGCGATGTAGCGGTCGAACAGGTTCGGATGCGCGAGAAAGGTTTCCATCACGAACAGCCCCGCCAGCGACTCGCCGACGATCGCGCGCTGCGTGTTGACGCGGTAGCGCCTGCGAATTTCTGGAACGAGTTCCTGTGAGATGAATCGGCGGAAATCGTCGGAGCCGCCAATTGCCGGTGCCACGTCCCGGTCCGATTCCACGGTGGTTTCGCCGGTCAGGTCGCGGCGGCGTTCGGTATTTTCGATGCCCACCACCAGCACCGGCGCGATCGCCTGCTCGCGAATCAGCGCGTCCACGCTGGCGGCGATGTGCGGAAAATCTTCCTCGATGCCGCCGTCCGGCATGTACAGCACGGGATAGATGGTGTCGCTGTCAGCATAGCCAGGTGGGGTATAGACGTTGAGACGCCGTTGCTCGCCCAGCACCTGGGAATCGAGCGTGAAGCTTTCGTGCACCACGGCCGGGTCCGATGCCGGCGCAGGCTCGGATGAGCCACAGGCGCTCAGCCCGAGCAGGGAAGTATGGCTTGGGGTTCATGGTGCGCGAGGGACGTGAAAAGGAGGCCGAGTGTCCGGCGTCCTCGCCGCCCGCGCAAACCGGGCGTGGCATGCATTGTGCGGACGTCCGCAGTTACAAAAACAGATTTCAGGATTCGGGGGTAGCAGGGAATGCGCAACTTAGTGGCCGCGCTGGTGGTTGTGATGCTGTGTGGCTGTGGTGCTTCAGCCGGGCCGCAGGACGATGACGGAACCGACTTTGTTCCGCCGCCTGTGGTTCCTGCGGTGGCGCCGGATTCGGCGCCTTCGGGGCCATACACTTCGACCGACATCGACTACGACTTCGGCCGCATGACGGTCAGCGACGAGCAGACCGGCGCCAGCTACGACACCGATATTCACGGCTATATCCGCGTACCGCAGGAACAGTCCGGCCCGTTTCCCGTGATCCTGCTGCAGCACGGCCGCCACCAGACCTGTGAGCTGGGCCTGGGGCAGATTCCGGTTCCGGTGGGCGATGACAACTGCCCCGATCTCGCGCCGGTGATCACGCCCGCCAATAGCTATCGCGGCTACGATTACCTCGCCGAAAACCTCGCCAGCCACGGCTACGCCGTGATTTCCATCGACGCCAACGACATCAACGACAACGATGGCAGTTCCAGTGCCGGCGATGCCGGCGCACTGGCGCGCGGCGAGCTGATCCTGCGGCACCTCGATGAATTCCGACAGATCAATTCCGCCGGCGGGCAGGCCTTCGACGACCTGATCGGCAAGCTGGATTTCTCGCGCGTCGGCATCATGGGACATTCGCGCGGAGGCGAAGGCGTCGCCAAGGCGCTGGCGCTTAACCCTACGCGCGCGCAGCCACACAACATCCTCGCAGTGTTCGCATTGGCGCCGACCGACTACACCAGCATGATCGTCTCGGGCGCTACCTATGCCACCTTGCTGCCGTACTGCGATGGCGATGTGCAGAATCTGATGGGTGCCTATGTGTTCGACGATTCGCGCGGCAAACCCGGCGGGCCGCATTTCCAGATTCTGGCGATGGGCGCCAATCACAACTACTTCAACACCGTCTGGACCTCGGACGACTGGACGCTCTACGGCAGCCGCAACGAACCGTATTGCGGAGCCAACGCTGCCACAAGTGCGCGTGACACGCCGGAGGGCCAGCGTGCTTTCGGCGAGTTCTTCATGGCTTCATTCTTCCGCTATTTCGTGGGTGGCGAAGCCGACTACGCGGCCTATTGGACCGGCCGTTCCGAAGTCCCGGCCAGCGCCTGTCCCGATGGCATCGCGCCCTGCGAGGCGCGCTATCACCTCAGCATCCAGTCCGCGCCGCAAGACACGCTGCTGCTCGACGCGACGCCGGCGGCGACGGCCACAAGCAGCAATGCGCTGGACCTGCCGGTGATACTCGAAGGCTTTTCCGCCTTCGGCACCTGCACCGCCACCGGCGCCGACGGGAGCGGCTGCGAATCCGCCGATCCCACATTTTCCACGGCCGATCAGCTGGTGCTGAGCTGGGACGCGCCGGCGCGTTATCTCAGCGAACTGGGGCGTCTCGATGCGCGCGACTACGACACCCTGAGTCTGCGCATCGGCGTTTCGCATGGTGATGTCGACAACGCCGGCGGTCAGGATTTCTACATCGCCCTGAGTGACGCAGCCGGCTCACGCGCCGCTTTGGCCGCCAGCGACTTCAGCCTCGCCCTGTTCGATCCGCCGGGTGATGCCTACGCCGACGGCGGCGCCGAGAAAACCACGCTCAATGCCTTGCGAATTCCCTTGGAGGCGTTCAGCGGCGTCGACCTTTCGAAGCTGACGCAACTGGAGCTGATCTTCGACCAGACCCCGGTCGGCACCGTACAGTTGACGGACTTGATGTTTCAGCACGTGCTGCCGTGAACATCAGAGAGCCGGCTGCTGACAATAGAACAGATCGAAAAGATCGTCGAAGCGCGATGGGGGTCTACCCATCCGCTTACACACAACTCGAAAATGATCTCGTAACATACTGATCTGAAATGAGACGTGGAGATCAGATGAGCTGGGCGGCTGAGGAATTCGCGGACTTGGACCTGGGCGATGCACGACGCAACAAGCGCCTGATCAAGCTGGCGCAGGACTTCGCGCGCCAGCCGATGGCCAGTATTCCCAGCGCCTGCGGGGGCTGGGCCGAAACGCAGGCCGCCTATCGCTTCTTCGGCCAGGACGAGGTGGACTGGCGCGACATTCTGGCGCCGCACTGGAACGCAACCCAGACTCGGATGGCGCCGCATCCGGTAGTGCTGTGCCTGCAGGATACGACGGAGCTGGACTTCAACGGCCAGGCGATCTTTGGCCTGGGGCGCTTGAGCTATGAGGCTCAGCGCGGGATGTACCTGCATCCGACCTATGCGGTGACGCCGGATCGTGAGCCGCTGGGGGTGCTGGACGCCTGGATGTGGGCGCGTGCGGCCAAGGATTCGGCGGCCGCAGCCGAAGCGCCGGTGGAAAGTCAGCGCTGGATCGAAGGCTTTGAGCGGGTGGCCGAGCGCGCCGCTGAGTTGCCGCAGACGCGTCTGGTGTACGTGGCCGACCGGGAAGGCGACATTCTGGAGCTGATGCAGCGCGCCCAAGCATTGGGGCATCCGGCGGACTGGCTGATCCGCTCGCAGCACAACCGCAAGCTGCCCAACGGCCAGAAGCTGTGGGACACCGTCACCCGGGGCGAGCCGGTCGGCACGATCGGCTTCACCCTGCATTCGCGCCGCGGCCAGCCGGCGCGGCGGGTGCAGCAAGCCATTTACGCCCGTCGAATTGAACTGGCCCCAGGCCTTGAAGCGAGCTGCGTGGTGGCGCGGGAGCTCCAGGCGTCGCCCGGCGTCAAGCCGGTGGAGTGGCGGCTGCTGACCAATCGCGAGGCGATCGATTTCGAATCGGCCACTCAACTGATCGACTGGTACCGGGCGCGCTGGGACATCGAGCTGCTGTTTCACATCGTCAAGAACGCCTGCCGCATCGAAGCCCTGCAGCTGAGCAGCGTCGAGCGCTTGGAGCGGGCGATCGCGCTGTACCTGGTGGTGGCTTGGCGCATCGCGCGGCTGATGCGGCTGGGCCGCAACTGCCCCGAGCTTCCTGCGGAACTGTTCTTCGAACCCGACGAATGGAAAGCCGCGCATGTACTGCTCAAGAAGAAAGTGCCCAAGCACGCCCCGAAACTGAATCAGGTGATCCGGCTGATCGCCACGCTGGGCGGTTTCCTGGGACGAAAGAGCGATGGCGAGCCCGGTGTGAAGACCCTCTGGCTCGGCTTACAGCGCGTCGCCGACTTCGGCATCGGCTTGCGATATGCCCGTGAAGTCGGCGCGCTTTGAGTTGTGTGTAATCGGATGG